>JAAXVX010000331.1 GCA_013335275.1 Bacteroidales bacterium | reverse complement strand
TCTCAGATTGACAACAGCAAAGTGCCGTCAAAGCATATTATACACTCAGAAATTTCATCGGAATCCTTAACAAAAAAGAACCAGAGATCTTTTGAGACGAGCTTTGTTACTAAAAAACAGAAAGAAACGGTTTTCTCGGAAGTCCCGGATCACAACTATGCGCTTTCTCTGGACTATGACGGCGAGTGGCCTTCTGTAGAACTTTCAAAGGAAGAAGCTCTGATCTATCTTTCAAGAGGTACAATTAAATTTACTGACCAGCCTCTGGGTTACATCCGTGTGACATATGGCGGTCTTGGTCTGGGTTTTGTTAAGAATCTTGGTACCCGCGCCAATAATCTTCTTCCGATGAATCATCGTATACGCATGCAGTTTTAGCGATTTCAGGCCGAATCGCCCCCATCAAATACTTGGCAATGTGAGACTAACATAGATATTCAACTCGCAGCCTAAAACAATTCTGGGAGACTTCACAAAAAAAGAGCGACATCAATTTGTCGCTCTCTTTTAAATATATATTTTCCGGTGTCCGGATTTAGTATACAGTTTGGTTACTGTTCACTGGTTGTATAGAAGACTAGCCTCCGAAGTCGTCAAATGCTACGTTTTCTTCAGGAACACCAAGATTGTCCAGCATTTTTGTAACGGCACTGTTCATCATTGGAGGTCCGCAAAGGTAGTATTCAATATCTTCCGGCGCATCGTGCTTGCTGAGGTAGTTGTCGAGCAATGCCTGATGGATAAAACCAGTTAATCCTGTCCAGTTGTCTTCCGGTTTTGGTTCACTGAGTGCAATATTGAAGGTAAAGTTTGGGAACTCTTTTTCAATAGCGCGGAATTGCTCGGCATAGAATACTTCGCGAAGCGAACGTGCCCCATACCAGAAACTTACTTTTCGTTTGGTCTTCTCAGTTTGGAATAGGTGGAAAATATGTGAACGCATAGGCGCCATACCTGCTCCGCCACCAACAAATACAATTTCGTTGTCGGTAGGCTTGATAAAGAACTCGCCGTAAGGGCCAGATATAGTCACTTTGTCTCCCGGTTTGCGGGAGAATATGTATGAAGAACAGATTCCCGGATTTACAGGCATAAATGAACCCTTAGCTCTGTCCCATGGCGGAGTGGCGATACGGATGTTAAGCATCACAATATTGCCTTCGGCAGGGTGGTTAGCCATTGAATAGGCACGGAACGTTTCTTCTTCGTTCTTCATTTTGAGATCCCATATCTTCATTTTGTCCCAGTCTTCATGGAATTCAGGCTGAACTTCGATATCTTTTGAGAAATCAACTTCGCATGGAGGGATATCAATTTGAATATAGCCGCCCGATTTGAATTTGAGATGTTCGCCTTCCGGCAGTTTAACTACAAATTCCTTGATAAAGGTTGCAACGTTTACATTGCTTACAACCTCGCACTCCCATTTCTTTATGCCGAGTACCTCTTCAGGAATCTCGATTTCCATATCTTCTTTGACTTTTACCTGACAGCCAAGCCTCCATTGAGTCTGCTGTTGTTTTCTTGTGAAGAAACCAACTTCAGTAGGAAGAATTTCTCCGCCACCTTTAGTAACGCGGCATTTGCACATTCCGCAGGTTCCGCCGCCACCACAGGCAGATGGAAGAAATATTTTCTCGTTGCTGAGTGTTGTGAGAATTGTAGAACCAGGGCTTACAATAAGCTCTTTTTCACCTTCGTTTATAGAGAGTTTAACCTCTCCTGAAGGTGTTAGTTTTGCTTTTGCATACAGCAACATCGCCACCAAAAGGAGAGTCACTATAAGAAACGATACTACTGATATTATTAAAATTGATGTTAAATTCATTTTCTTTTCCTCTTATAGTTTAATACCCATAAAGCTCATAAAGGCTATACCCATAAGGCCTACTACAATGAATGTGATTCCCAGGCCACGTAATGGAGCAGGGATATTTGAATATTTAAGCTTCTCGCGGATAGCTGCCAGTGAAACAATTGCAAGGAACCAGCCAACACCCGAGCCGAGTGCGAAAGTTGTTGCCTGTCCCAAAGTTTCATAGCCTCTTTCCTGCATGAACAGTGAACCTCCGAGAATTGCGCAGTTAACGGCAATAAGGGGAAGAAAAATTCCGAGGGACGAATAAAGCGCAGGAGTAAACTTTTCTACAACCATTTCAACAAGTTGGGTGATTGAAGCTACGACTGCAATAAATATGATGAAACTTAAAAAGCTAAGATCCAAATCGGCAAATTGTGGGCTCAGCCAGCTGAGCGCTCCGGGCAATAGTACATATTTGTAAATAAGGTAGTTT
>JAAXVX010000330.1 GCA_013335275.1 Bacteroidales bacterium | reverse complement strand
ATGTTTTTTCCGGAACGAGCTTGTACTCTTTTACCATCATTGGATAGAGTTCTTTGTCGAAGAATGTTCTCCACTGCATTTTTGCAGGGTCCACGTTGTTGAAATACCAGCTGTTGTAAAATCCGTCGGGAGTGATGATAATAAATCCGTACTTGTCACTCATTGCCTGGATGTCTGTTTTTTTACTCCAGTTGCTGTAGTCTCCGCTCCATCCATGAAGAAGGAAGAGGGCAGGAGTGGCAGTTGCTGCATCGGCGTTCCATCCTTTTGGGGTGAACACAAATACAGAATCGTTTGTTTTGAGGTAATCGGACTTAATGACTATCAGTTTTTTGGCAAAAAGCCCTGTACTTGCAAATAAGATTGCAAATGTTATGAAAATCTTAACGGTTAGGCAGATAACTTTATTCATGTGGGGTAATTTTAATTATTGGATATCAGTGTTCAAAATTAGATTAATTTTGTCAAAGTAGAAACAGTTCAACAGATATAACTATGAGTTTTGCAGATTGGATTAAAAAATACAGGTTCTTTGTAATTACAGCATCGGCCGCAATAATAGTAACGCTGCTCCTGCCTGCCGAGGGCAAGTTCAAATATGAATATCAGAGAGGCAGGCCATGGCTTTATGAAACCCTCATTGCTCCGGTGGATGTTCCTATTCTTAAGAGCGATGCAGAGCTTAGGACCGAGAGGAATACTGTTGCTGCTCAGATTTTGCCATACTACAAGCTTGACGAATCGGTAAAAAGCGATGTGCTGGACGCATTGTCAAAGGTATCTGTTGCCGCCGCCGACTCTGCCGCAATTGCAAAATTCAGGACCGTCCTCTCATCTGTATATGACAGGGGAGTTGTCAGCAGAACAGAAGATTCTTCTATGCTTAAGGCCATTGTGATTCAAAAAGCAGGAGTTAAACCGGCCGAGAAGCCGCTCGGCGAGGTATATACAAAGGAGAGTGCAGAGAGATTCCTTAGTGCATCTGCTTCGCCAGAACTGTTAAAGAAAATTAATCTCACCGGCCTCATTCGCCCCAACCTCATTTTCGACAGCAATACCACCGAAATTGCCCATAAGGAAGCGATGAACTATATCTCTCCTACAAAGGGAGTTTTGTATACAGGGCAACTGATTGTTGCAAAAGGTGAAACAATAACTGCCGAGGTAGAACAGCTTTTGAACTCATATAAGGCAGAATATGAACTCAGCATGGGATTTTCCGGAAGCTATTATCTCCTCAAACTCGGCCATCTGCTTGTTGTCGCAGGTATCCTGCTACTTTTCTCCATAACCCTTTATTTCCTCAAGAGAAATTTGCTGAGTGATTCCAAAAATCTCTCATTTCTGTTATTGCAGCTGATTTTGATAGTTCTTGTAACTGTAATTGTAAGGGATATTAATCCGGCATATTTGTACATAGTGCCATACCCGGTATTCGCACTTTATCTCACTTCGTTTTTCACTTCAAAGATTGTTTTGCCCGTATATCTCACCTTCTTGCTCCCTGTCTTTTTTATAGCGCAAAACGGATATGAACTGTTCTTTCTCAATGCAATAGCCGGTGGCATGATTGTGTTCACCTTCTCATACTGGAACAGAGGCTGGCTGCAGTTTATAAACTCGCTTGTAGCCTTCGCAAGTCTTTCTGTTGCCTATGTTGCTTTCCGGTTGGTAGAGGAGGGTTCGTTCCTCTCGGTGAATCCATCATTTTTCATGTATTTCGCATGGAACTCCATTATAATAATTGCCGCCTTTCCTCTGCTTTTCATATTCGAAAAGATTTTTGGACTGGTATCTAATCCAAGACTGCGTGACCTGTCGGATACAACATCTCCTCTTTTGCAGGAGCTTTCGGAAAAGGCTCCAGGAACATTCCAGCATTCGTTGCAGGTGGCAAATCTTGCAGAAGCCGCTTCAAAAGAGATTGGTGCATACGCATTGCTCACAAGGGTTGGCGCGCTTTACCATGACATCGGCAAGATGAGCAATCCGCTGTTTTTCATAGAAAATCAGACTTTGGGCGGGACAAATGTCCATAAGGATTATGCTCCGGAAGAGAGTGCAAAGATAATTATCCAGCATGTAGAAGACGGCGTGGCAATTGCAAAGAAAGTGAGGCTGCCGCAAATCCTCATCGACTTTATATTAACGCACCACGGTCACTCTCAAACGATGTTTTTCTATAACCAGTTTATCAACAAAGGCGGCGACCCGGCCAGGAAGAAAGAGTTAAAATATAACGGAATGCTTCCTACATTCACGGAACAGGTAATCGAAATGATTGCCGATGCCGTG
>JAAXVX010000329.1 GCA_013335275.1 Bacteroidales bacterium | reverse complement strand
GATACAGATGCCGTCATCGCGTTTCCGGGAGGAATCGGAACCATTGAAGAGTTTATTGAAACCTATACATTAAAAAGACTGGGTGTCTATCCGGGAGCTGTAATCCTGTTCAATCAGGATGGATTTTACGAACCCCTTATTCAGCTTTTTAAGCACCTTGCAAAAAATAATATGCTAAACGACAACTGGAGCGATGCTTTGATTGTTGTAGAAGATGTGACCGGTCTCATTGATGCAATTGAGAAAAGCGAACGAAAAATTCTTGAGCCAAAACATTACGCACCAGCCTAACCTACAAATAAATATATATGAACATAAAAGCAATTCAAAGCGACATTAAAACAGAGTGGACGCAATTTGAGGAGCTGATGAGAAAGAGCCTGTGGAGTGATTATGACCTTTTAAATCAAATAAATTCACATCTTTTTGACAATAAGGGAAAACAAATCCGGCCACTTTTAGGACTTCTTGCCGCAAAGTGCTGTGGCACAATCAACCCTTTCACTATCACATGTGCAGTTGTTTCAGAAATGCTGCATACCGCATCACTGTTGCACGACGATGTTGCCGACGAAGCTCCTCAGAGACGCGGGGCAGATACGGTTCAATATAAATTTAACCCTGCCGCTTCGGTTCTAACAGGAGATTACTGGCTGGCAAAAGCGTTGACCCTGCTGTTAAAAGAGAAGGACATGCATGTACTGAATTATTTCACAAAGACAATTGAAGAGCTCTCGGAGGGAGAAATTTTTCAGATGCAGAAAGCTTCATCTCTGGACACAACAGAAGAAGATTACTATAAAATAATTTCAGCCAAGACATCCAGTCTATTCATTGCATCTGTAAAAAGCATGGTTTATTCAACAGGTGCATCAGATAAGATACTTGACGACATGGAGTGTTATGCCTATAATCTGGGACTTGCATTTCAAATAAGAGACGATATTTTTGACTATACTCCTCAGCTCAATACCGGAAAGCCTTCCGGCGGCGACATAAAAGAGAAAAAACTTACTCTTCCTCTTATTCTGGCATTAAAAGCAGCAACCGAAGACGAACGGGAAAATTTATTAAGAGAAATTCGTTTCGCAGAAACCGAGGACGAACGTCTTGTCGAAAATACTTTTGCACTGGTGAAAAAATACTCCGGAACCGCGTCTGCACAAAAAGCACTTGAAGAGCATTGCAGAAAGGCAGAGGAGAGTCTGTCGGGACTCAGCGAATCGATATATAAAAATCATTTGATTGAGCTCACGCGATATGTCGGGAGCAGAGAAAGTTAAACCTAAATAGGATTTTTAGGAGGGAAAAGCTCTTTATGGGCATATTCCAGTTTTTCATAAAACTCTTTTCCAAAAGCAAAAATAAGGGGTTCCCGTAGAAACTGATATACGGGAACTCCTTCTTTTTTACCTTTAGCAAAAGCATCAAGGCAAATGTGCCACTCGTGTAAATTGAGCGCAATCATGCCATTTGAAAGCTTTGAAACTCTTATGGGATAAAGCCAGCAGGAGACAGGTTTTTTTAATTCACTGTCGCCCTTGCCGTATGCTACTTCAATCCCGCAAAAGCAATTATTTTTTTCGTCGAAAAGCGCATAGGCGCACTCCTCTCCGGCGGCCACTAATGGTGTTACAAGATCTCCGTCGGTATCCCGGACAAAAGGACCCTGCTCCCCAATGGAGAGGATCCCTTCTGGCCTGAGATATTTAAATATTTTATCTTTTTCGCTCCCAAGCAGCGAGCACTCACTCTCCTCGAGCGGTGCACCACTGTCACCTATGACGCAACATACACCATGGCATTTTGCATAATCACAAACAAAAGATTCTGTCAAAATAGCAGAAGACACAAGTATATTGTCGATTTCAATGATGGAGCTCATAGAGGTGTTACTTTACTACAGGAGCTTTTCCGCTCATTATTACTTCAACCTGGTTGCCCTGTGAAAGGGTTTCCTTAATGAACTTCTGAAGCTTCTCTTTTGTAAGAGACTTAAGAATTGCATCCATTTCTGTATGCATGTCCTTGCCAATAAGATAGCGGTTGCTGATTGCTCCTAACCAATAGCTGTTTTCTCTGAGGTTTTGAGTGTTTGTCTTTTGCATATACTCGATAATCTTTGAGAAGTCTGTAGGTGATACACCTTTTTCAATAACATTATTGATTTCAAGATGTGCCCTCTTAAGAAGTTTTTCCTTAAGCGCAACATCTGTGTCGAAACCAAACATGAATGTGAAGTACTCCTGAGGGAAGTAAGTCATATTCATTGCTACACCAACACCGTATGTTCCGCC
>JAAXVX010000328.1 GCA_013335275.1 Bacteroidales bacterium | reverse complement strand
CAAAGAGCTCTATCCAATGATGGTAAAAGAGTACACGCTCGTTCCGGAAAAAACATTCATAACCGGCCTGAGTATGGGAGGACATGGAGCAATCAATATATTTCTTGACGACATTGCAAGGTTCCGTGCCGCAGGAAGTATGTCCGGCGTATTGAGACTCGACGACACCCGCCTTAAAACATCTGATATTCCAAAGATTCTTGGCCCATATTCACCCGACTCGCCTGTCTACAAAGCAAATTCGGCTATAAACAGGCTTGAGGGATATAATGCCCAGCTTGAAAAAACAGGGAAAGAGTACGGCAAAATGATGCTTATCACATGCGGTGCCCAGGACGGACTTGCAAAAAGTGCATATGATTTTACTGCACAATGCGACTCTTTTAAAATTCCAAACATCTTAATAATCAGCCCGGGCAATCACAGCTGGAAATACTGGGAATTTGCCCTTGACCAGCATCTGTTCATCTTCTCAAGAATGGCAGAAGGCAAGCATCTGGGATTCTAAAGTTACCTGTATTCCGATTTAATTGAATCGAGCTTTTCCATATCGCTTTCGGATATCGAGAAGTGGTCCACATGTGTGTTTTCTACCATCCGCAGATATGTAGTGGTTTTTGGCAAAGGCAAAATACCTCTCTGCAAAGCAAAGCGAATGAGCAGCTGTGCGACAGAGACACCATAGGAGTTTGCCATTTTGTTCAGGAATTTGTCGCTCAGGGCACGACCGGTGGCAAGCGGAGAATATCCCTCAACCAGTATATTGTGCTTGTTGCAGAAGTCTACATACTCCTTTTGAGTGCGGCCAACGTGAAAAGCTATCTGGTTTGCCATAGGAACTATTTCACAATTGTCCAGAATTGCCTGAATATCCTTAGGGTTGAAATTTGATACCCCTATTGCTCTTACCCTTCCGTCTTTATAGAGTTTTTCGAATGCTTTCCATGACTGAATGTTTTGCGCAGTATAATCTCCCCCTTTGTCTGTCCATGGCCATGGCGCATGAATGAGATAGAGGTCAAGCACCTCAATGCCAAGATTTTTAACAGTCAGTTCAAAAGACTCCATTGCCTGGTCATAACCTTTGATTTGAGCCGGTAACTTACTTGTGATAAAGACCTCTTCCCTTTTGAGACCGGATTCCCTTATTGCCTTTCCAACGCCGTCTTCGTTGATGTAGGCAAGAGCGGTGTCTATATGGCGATATCCTACTTTTAAAGCATCTGCAACAGCTTCAACAGCCACTTCGTTTGGAATCTGCCATGTTCCAAAACCTATTTTTGGAATACTGACACCATTGTATAAAATATAATTTTCGTTAAGTATTGACATTGTATAATGAGTTTAGAGTTGATTTATCACAAATCTAATATTAATTCCATTTCATCGATATGAAAATTTTTGTTCATCGTAATCATTAATAATATAACTTTATACAATCTTGTTTAAGAGAGAGTTATAAAACGAGCAAGATTGAGTCTGGTATTGGGTTTGAATCACTAAAAAAATATAAAATATGAAAAATTTGTTTCTTTTTTTAGTTCTAATGATTGCCCCCTGTTCTTTAACGTTTGCACAGGATAAAACTGAAACCGTTACCGATATCGATGGTAATGTGTACAAAACCGTAACAATAGGTACTCAAACCTGGATGGCGGAAAATCTGAAAGTCACAAAATACACCAATGGCGATCCCATTCCAAATATAACAGACGGGAATAAATGGCGGCAGCAGGTGAATGACGGAGCATATTGCTGGTATAACAACGATATTTCCTATAAAGATACTTACGGCGCACTATACAACTGGTATGCCGTGGACCAGAAGAGGCCGGACAGGCGCCTTGCCCCTGTGGGGTGGCACGTTGCCTCCAAAGAAGAATGGCAAATATTGATTGATTATTTAGGCGGAAACGATATAGCGGGCGGAAAACTGAAAGAAACAGGTCTTCAGCACTGGACTCTTCTAAATGAAGGAGCAACAAACGAAAGTGGTTTTACAGCAATTCCGGGAGGAATACGGTTTATAGGGATTGGAACAAAGTTTACCGATCTGGGCTTAGTAAGCTGGTGGTGGACATCAACAGATTACAGCCTTTTTAAATCTTTTTATGTTTTAACATCCAATGGGGTGGCAAAAGTAAGTATTTCGGAAATTAATCCCTGCAATGGGTTTGCCGTTCGATGTATAAAGGACTAATTATCAGATATCAGTCTCGTTTTATTTGGGGATTTTGCCGTAATCGTGCAACGCCAGCTTTATACTTGAAACGATAATTTCGGGATCGTCATTTGAACA
>JAAXVX010000327.1 GCA_013335275.1 Bacteroidales bacterium | reverse complement strand
TTACCTGTTTGTTACAAGATAATTGTTAGGCGAGAAACTTAAGAATACACATAAAAAAAACTCTCCGAGTAAAACTGAAGACAAAGCTGCTCGTCATTGCATAGGCGCTGATAAAAAAAAGCTGTCTATAATTCAACCATAGTCTTGACCTCTTTGCCCTTCTTTTCCCAAAGTCCTCCGGTTACCTCTTTTAAGTAAATCTTGAGGTTCAGTTCAAGGAGGCATTTGAGGACTTCTCTCCGGGCTTCGAGTTGGATAGCAAAACGGGTGCGGTCGTTTTCGGAGAGGTAGTCTAATTCGTAGAAGTCGTGGCGAAGGTTGAGATCTGACAAAAGAAGTACAGGCTGCCTGAAATTGAGATGGAGGGCTGGCTCCGGAGGAGCTGGAACCAGTTGTGATCTGTAACCCCGATAAATGCCTTCATAACCGACGCAATACTGTTGAACTGCAAGGCAAAAACAGGAAACTGGCGGGGGGTTACAATTTCCTATCGAGTAGCTATGGCAATGCAATCATCGGTCATACTGGCTCTGCACGGCGGGATCAACACATAGAACATCAAGGAATACGTATAAGCATCTTTTTATTTACTAAACAGTTACGACAAAAACAAGGATCATTTTACATCTTGAATCCTTTTTGGTATCTCACTCCACCTGTGCCATCACAGCATTCAGGAGTTCGGTCTGTTTGCCGGTTGCTGCATTGATCTGCTGGTCAAGTTGGTCGCACAGCGCCATCAACTGGTCGATGCGGGCAATGATACGGTGTTGTTCGGGAAGTGGGGGTAGCAACATAGGCATATGGTTCAGTATATTATGATTGAGATTTGTCATGGTTGTACCAACAGAGTTCCCTCCAAGATACTCTTGAACATTTTCTGTCTTGAACATATTCAAAATGTACTGGCGATTTAGCTTATCGATAAACCTCAATACAAAACTACCAGTACCGCATAAAAAACCATCGGATAAATTGTTTACAACTGCACACCTACCCATCTCACCCCGACGTGCCATTACAATGTCGTTCTCACATAGTTTATAAGAGCTAAGCTTTTGAGCTATCTTCTTAGAAACAGAAATTGATTGATCCTGGACTATCTTTCCATCAATCATATGTGATGGATTGATCAGAGGAATTCCATCAAAAACATAATCACTTTTGTGAATCATCGAACCAAAAGGTCCTGTTGCAATTTCCGTGGTTAGATCTCCAAACCTCACCCACTCCCACCCGTTCGGCATTTCATATGGCATCTCCTCCTGCTTGATCGGTGGCAAGGATTTCTGCTTCTTGATTTTACCTGCTTTAATCAGTCGATGCTTTTCGGCTTCGATCTCCTTCAACAGCTCCGAAGCAGGTGGATCGTTCGGGTCTTGCGGTACAAGTTTGCCCGTTACGGCGAGTTGGAGGATGGCTTTGCGGAGTTCGGCGACGTTTTCTTTGACGCTGTAGAGTTCGTTGAAATACTGCTGGATGAAATCCCAGGCTGAACCGTCCGGGGCATCGAGGAGTTGCCTGATAGCAGCGGCATGAACGGCAAGCCGCTTTTCCTCCCGCTGATTGCGCAGTTTTTCCAGCTCATCGCAACGGACCATCAACTGGTCGATACGGGCAACAATCCTATGTTGTTCGGTAAGTGGAGGAAGTGGAACGAGAAGATTTTCCATCCGCTCTTTTGTCATGTGAATCATGGCAATACCACTGCCGGAGAGCTTAATCTCATCTGTCTTATCATGAAGGTAATGGTAAAGATATTCCTTGAGTGGCTGTCCTTGAGAATAAAACTTCAACTTCCAAATGTGGTAGTGATAAATCACTTTATTCCCACTCCAAATAAATGGCCCAAATGATGCAGACCAAGCATAAATCAAATCTCCTGTATCAATGTATTTGTCATCATCAAGAACAATATCTGAATAGTACCACTTATTCGATGTAAATAAATTCCCAACCCTTAATACGGGTGTTCCTGATCCAAGGATCTCATTTTGTTTATAAGCTCTACCATTCAAGACTTGAACCAAAGCTCCAAATCTGGCCAATTCCCACCCTTTGGGAAGGTCATAGAACAATTCCTCCGACTTGATCGGTAGCAGGGGCTTAGGGTATTTGATCGCACCCGCATTCACAAGCCGCTGTTTCTCGGCTTCGATCTCTTTCAGCAGTTCGGAGGCGGGCGGGTCGTTCGGGTCCTGCTCCACCAGCTTGCCCTGCATGGCGAGGGTGAGAATCAGCTCGCGGAGCTTTTTGATGCCATCAGGGGCGGCAAAGGCAGTATCGAAATGCTGTTCCAGA
>JAAXVX010000326.1 GCA_013335275.1 Bacteroidales bacterium | reverse complement strand
TGTAGGGAGGGTGATGATAAAAAGAGGATATATGGCAATAAAGAGCATCGGCCCAAAATCGACGAAGTTCGAAATTAGCATCTGGGCCAGCAGAAAGCTGAAAAACAGTACTGTATTATTTATCTTTGGATTCATCAGGATTGCTTATTCCCTTTATCTCGTTTTTATCATGATTTTCAACTACTCTCACAAATTTAAGCGTCCGGAACTCCTCAAAAAGCTTAACCTTAATTTCGTGGTGAGTACCCTTGATTATCTTTGATTTTCTTATTGTTCCTATAGGAATGTTTTCCGGAAAGAGAGTAGAAAAACCGCTTGTGTAAACTGTATCTCCAACTGCGAACCGGATGTGCTGAGGTATTTCGGTGAGAAGAGCATAATCGGCCCTCTTTCCGTCCCAGATAAGCGGGCCAAAGGCTCCGGACTTCCCTATTTTTGCACTCACACTCTGGTTAACATTGAGCATGGAAATAACATATGCATAGCTGTCCGAAACAGAGCTCACAACCCCAACAACCCCGTTGGGCGATACAACCCCCATATCTTCTTCAACCCCACTGTCCCTGCCTTTGTCAATTATTATGAAGTTGTGCTTTTTGTTTGTCCCGTTGGAGACAATCTTTGCAGAGATATATGTAAACTGTGGTTTCATACTGTCAACAGCTGCCGGCACAAATGATATGCCGGTGGTGTCTGTTGTATCAGTTATTTCTACATAACGCTTGTAGCGCTCTATTTCTGCCAGCAGCGCCTCGTTTTCCGAATTGAGTTCTTCGTTCACCTTTTTGAGGTTAACAAAGTATTTCATTTCCGAACCTGCTTTGCTAAAAGACCCCCTGATTCCCATGTAGACTCCGCCAATCTTTACGTGTTGAAAGAACGAATCGTTTGAGATCATCATCAGTGCGACAATCTCCAAAACAATAAAAAGCAACAGAGCGTAAAGTCTGTCAAGATTGGGAGACCTTTTTGCCATCAAATCAGCGTATTAAGAATGGGAACTTATTGCAATTCTTAAGTGCTATTGCTGTGCCTCTTGCAACTGCATGAAGCGGATCGTCGGATACCTGAAATTTAATGTTTATTTTTTCTGTTAGCCTCTTGTCAAGACCTCTTAGAAGTGCACCTCCGCCAGTGAGAAAAATTCCTCTCTGAACGATATCGGCATAAAGCTCCGGTGGAGTCTGCTCAAGGACGGTTATAACCGCAGCTTCAATTTTTGCAAGCGATTTGTCTATGCAGTGGGCAATTTCCTGGCTTGTAACGCTCACCTCAACAGGGTGTGCAGTCATGAGGTTAGGACCTCTCACTACGTATGGTTCCGGATATTCATCAAGTTCGGAAAGGGCAGCACCAACGCGGATCTTAATGTCCTCGGCAGTGAGCTCTCCTATTTTGATGTTGTGCTGCTGACGCATGTACTGCTGAATCTCATTGGTGAACACATCACCTGCGATTCGTATGCTCTGGTTAAAAACAATGCCTCCCAGCGAAATTACCGCAATCTCTGTTGTACCGCCTCCGATGTCAACCACCATGTTTCCGGTAGGGGCCTCTACATCCAGCCCGATACCCAGGGCCGCAGCCATTGGCTCATAAATCAAATATACATCCCTGCCGCCCGCATGCTCGGAAGAGTCACGTACGGCACGAATCTCAACCTCGGTACTTCCCGAAGGGATACATACGACCAGTCTGAGACTCGGAGTGAAGAACGAGTTGCGGGTGTTAATCATCTTGATAAATCCGCGAATCATTGCCTCTGCGGCGTTGAAGTCTGCAATTACTCCGTCACGGAGAGGGCGTACAGTTTTAATGTTCGCGTGTGTCTTTCCGTGCATCATTCTTGCCTTTTGGCCAAAAGCGATTGGCTTGCCGGTGTTTTGATCTATTGCCACGATTGAGGGTTCGTCCACGACAACCTTATCGTTCATAAGGATTATAGTGTTGGCTGTACCCAGGTCTATAGCCAGTTCCTGTGTTAAAAATGAGAAAGCCATATTATTATATTATATATATCAATGTTTAAAGTGCCTGATTCCGGTTGTTACCATAGACAGGCCGTTATTGTTGCAGTAGTCTGTGCTTTCGCTGTCCCTTACTGAGCCTCCGGGCTGGATAACTGCGGTGACTCCTGCCTTGTGTGCAATTTCCACACAGTCTGCAAAAGGGAAGAAGGCGTCCGAAGCCATGACCGACCCGGCACAGGTAAATCCGAAACTCTCTGCTTTTGCTATTGCCTGCCTTAGTGCATCCACCCTTGAAGTCTGTCCCACTCCGCTTGCAAGAAGCGACTTGTCGC
>JAAXVX010000057.1 GCA_013335275.1 Bacteroidales bacterium | reverse complement strand
ATTCTATTTTAAAGACACAGGGAAAGCTTACCAACCTTAAAATAAATATGGTTGGCGACCTTAAATACGGAAGAACGGTACACTCCCTCCTTCAGGCCATGTCCCACTTCAGCCCGGAATTTCTGTTTACTGCACCCGAAGAGTTAAAGATGCCAAATGAATATAAAGAGTATCTGAATAAACTAAATATTCCATTCCGCGAAACAACAAATCTTGAGGAAGGGATTTCCGATTCGGACATCATTTACATGACAAGGGTTCAGCAGGAGAGATTCACAGATGCCATTGAATATGAAAGAGTAAAGAATGTCTATAGCTTAAGGCAGGACATGCTGGAAAACGCTAAGCCAAATATGAAAATTCTTCACCCGCTGCCAAGAGTTAATGAAATTTCTCAGGATGTTGACAACAGCAAGCATGCCTACTATTTTGACCAGGCAGGAAACGGAGTATATACCAGAATGGCAATAATCACAATGCTACTGGGAGTAAATGAGTTATAGCAAATAATCAAAAATCTTAAAAAATGGAAAAACAGCTAAAAGTCAGCGCAATCAAGAACGGTACAGTATTAGACCATATCCCTGCTGACCAGCTTTTTAAAGTTATAGATATCCTGGGACTAAGCAGGAGCGGCAACCAGATTACTTTCGGAACCAATCTGGAGAGCAAGTTGCTAGGGAAAAAGGCAATTATCAAAATTTCTGACAAGTTCTTCAAAGACGATGACATCAACAGGATTGCACTCATAGCTCCTCAGGCGAAAATTAATATCATTCACGACTTTGAAGTTGTCGAAAAAAAGGTACTCTCAATCCCTGCGTCAATAGAAGGAATTGCAAAATGCATGAATCCGGCATGTGTTACTAACCATCAGAATATTTTAACACGGTTTACAACGATTACAGATTCCCCTGATGTTAAACTTTTATGCCGATATTGCGAAAAGATAACTGACCTAAAAAACTTAAAAATTATTAGCAATTTTTAATCAAATGCTAACAATTAATACATAATAGGCCATTATATGTTGTGGTTTAATATTTTTTGAATTATCTTTGATGTCAGAATTTAAAGATTTTAAAATTATATTTTTATGAAAGTAGCTCATAACTTTAATGCTGGACCATGTGTCCTTCCAAGACAGGCCGTTCAGGCTGCTATTGATGCTCTAACCGACTTTAAAGGTTCAGGCATGTCTGTTATAGAAGTATCTCACCGGTCAAAAGAGTGGGAATCGGTAATGAATGAGTGTCGCGCTTTATGGAAAGAAATCCTTAACATACCGGATGGTTATCATGTTTTGTTCCTCGGTGGAGGGGCTAGTATGCAATTTTTATATGTTGCCATGAACCTTCTTGAAAACAAAGCCGGTTATCTGGAAACAGGAGTATGGGCAAAAAAGGCATTAAAGGAGGCTAAAGGTATTGGAAATGCTGTAGCTGTTGCTTCATCTGCCGATAAAAACTTCAGTTACATACCTAAGGGTTATGAAATCCCCAAAGACCTGGATTACTTCCATATCACAACAAACAATACAATATACGGAACAGAGATAAAAACGGATATGGACTCTCCTGTTAATCTGGTTGCAGATATGTCTTCGGACATTATGAGCCGCCCGGTTGATGTGAGCAAATATGCACTCATTTATGGCGGTGCACAGAAAAACGTAGGTCCTGCCGGTGTTACTTTTGTTATCGTACGTGACGATATCCTCGGAAAAGTTACCCGTTACCTTCCTTCAATGCTGGACTACAGAACTCATATTCAGGAAGAATCAATGTTTAACACTCCTCCTGTTTTCTCAATCTTCGTAATGAATGAGACTCTTAAATGGATAAAGAGTGTTGGCGGACTAAAATCCATGCACAAATTGAACCTTGACAAAGCCGCTCTCCTTTATAACGAAATCGACAGGAATAAAATGTTTGAGGGCACTGCTGCTGTGGAAGACCGTTCAATTATGAATATCTGCTTCGTTATGGCGGAAAAATACAAAGACAAGGAAGAGGCATTCATGACTTTTGCAAAAGAGAGAGGCATGGTTGGAATTAAAGGACACCGCTCTGTTGGCGGTTTCCGCGCATCAACTTATAATGCATGTCCTGTTGAGAGCATAAAAGCTCTTATATCATGCATGCAGGAATTTGAAAAAATTAACGGTTAGATACTGGTAAACTAAATAATTTGTCAAAATGAAAGTATTAGTAGCTACAGAAAAACCATTTGCCAAAGCTGCAGTTGACGGCATAAGAAATATCGTAGAGGGCGCCGGACACAAACTTGCACTTCTCGAAAAATACACTTCCGTTGACGAACTTTATGCTGCCGTTGCAGATGCAGATGCTCTTATTGTGCGTTCGGACAAGGTTTCAAAAGAGGTTGTGAATGCTGCCAAAAATCTTAAAATTGTTGTGCGCGCCGGAGCCGGATATGACAATCTTGATCTCGCCGCATGTTCCGAAAAAGGTATTGTTGCAATGAATACTCCCGGCCAGAACTCCAATGCTGTTGCCGAACTGGCCATAGGGATGATGATTTATGCTTCAAGGAACTGCTTTGCTCCGGGAACCGGAAGCGAATTGAAGGGCAAGACAATAGGTATTCATGCTTATGGAAACGTTGGCAGGCTTGTTGCAAAACTTGCCAAAGGTTTTGACATGAATGTTCTTGCATTTGACCCGTTTGTTAGCAAAGAGGCAATTATAAAAGATGGCGTTACTCCTGTTGACTCAATCGAAGAGTTATACAGAAAATCCCATTTCCTTTCACTGCATATTCCTGCAACTGCCGAGACTAAAAAGTCGGTGGGCTATGATCTGGTAACAAAACTTCCAAAAGGCGGATGTCTTGTTAACACCGCCCGCAAAGAGGTCATAAATGAAGATGAGCTCATAAAAGCAATGGAAGAAAGAACCGATATTAAATATATTACAGACATTGCCGCAGATAATCAGCAAATTCTTAACGAAAAATTTGCAAATCGCGTGTTTGCATCCCCTAAAAAGATGGGGGCAGAAACCGCAGAGGCAAATGTAAATGCAGGACTTGCTTCAGCTAATCAGATAGTTAAATTTTTTACCTCCGGAGACAAGACTTTTCAGGTAAATAAATAGTAATTCATTATATCGATATTTAAAATGGTAAAAGTTAAACCTTTTGCGGCAATCAGACCACCAAAGGCTATTGCAAATGATGTTGCATCCCGCCCGTATGATGTGCTAAATTCGGTGGAGGCTAAAGCCGAAGCCGGAGAAAAGTCGCTGCTTCATATAATTAAACCCGAGATTGATTTTGACCCTATTATAGATGAACATACTCAGCAGGCATACGATAAAGCTGCTGAAAACTTCAAGCTGTGGCAGGAACGCGGATGGCTGGTGCAGGACAAAAAAGAGATGTACTATGTCTATGCTCAGACGATGGAGGGAAGAACTCAATACGGACTTGTTGTTGGAGCAAGTGTTGAGGACTATCTCAGCGGCAGGATAAAAAAGCATGAACTTACCCGTAAGGACAAGGAAGAAGACAGAATGATACATGTACGCATCCAGGATGCGAATATTGAACCGGTCTTTTTTGCATATCCGGATAATTCAGAAATTAATAAAATTGTATCTGATGTAGTAAATAACAAACCTGCGGAGTATGATTTCGTTGCCGAAGATGGTTTTGGCCATCATTTTTGGGTTATAGAAGATGATGCTGTTAACAGGCGCATTACAGAAATATTTGCAACGGTACCTGCTTTCTATGTAGCCGACGGGCACCACAGAACAGCAGCTGCTGCTCTTGTTGGAGAGGAGAAACGGAAAAACAATCCAAATCATACAGGAGAAGAGGAGTACAACTTCTTCCTTGCAGTTGTCTTTCCGGAAAGCCACCTTAAGATTATCGACTATAACCGGGTTGTGAAAGACCTGAACGGAATGTCTCCGGCAGAACTTCTTGAAAAGCTTGGCAGAGAATTTATTGTTGAAAATAAGGGGACTGAAATTTATAAACCGGCATCGCTTCACAACTTTTCAATGTATATTGGCGGACACTGGTATTCGCTGACTGCAAAACCCGGGACATATAATGACAATGACCCAATAGGCGTCCTCGATGTTACTGTCCTCTCAAACCTGGTATTCAACAAACTTCTTGACATCACCGATTTACGCACATCAAAAAGAATTGATTTTGTTGGCGGTATACGTGGACTGGGAGAGTTAAAGAAAAGAGTGGACTCCGGAGAAATGGCAGCTGCATTTGCTCTTTATCCTGTTTCAATGAAGCAGTTGATAGACATTGCAGATACAGGCAATATCATGCCTCCAAAAACCACCTGGTTTGAACCAAAATTAAGAAGCGGATTAGCTATTCATAAGCTTAGCTAAAAAGTTCCCATGCAAAATAGGAAGCTGCCTGATTTTTCCGGCAGCTTTTTTATTTTCAAAAATAAGAGGTGAAAATCAGGCTAAGTGATATCCCTGATGATTCATTTCAGATGCAGTAAAAAAAGAGTAGACCTTATAGTCCAATGGATAATCCCAGCATCCCATGCTATGATACAGTTTCCCTCCAAAGCCGGTTTTGAACCGGTATAGTCCGTACATCGGGTGAGAAGGATCCTCTTTTGGAGATACTCCAAACAGGTCATACTGGATGCACCCTCTGTCGGAAGCGATGTTCATTGCTTTCCACTGAAGAGCATAAGTTGCCATTAAATTTCTGTTACTGCCCGATGATGCGCCATATAAATACGTTCCTCTGTTTCCGGAAATTACCAGAAATAATGCCGCAAGCGGTTTTGAGTCTGCCTCGGCAATAAGGAGCAGCACATCTGCAGGAGACAATGTATCACAAGCTCTCTCCGTAAGTATAACCCTGAAATAATCGATGGAGTGCAAATAAAAATTATTTCTTGAAGCGGTTTCTTTATACAGCTCATACCATATCTCAAGACTCTCCATCCCGCATACTCTCACATTTACTCCTTTTCTTTCGGACAGCATAATATTGTATCTGGTCTTTGGTTTCATGTTGCCAAGAAGATTTTCTTTGCTGTTATTAAGGTTTACGAAAATAGTGTTGGAAGGAAGGTTGTTGGATCCTGATTTCCTGAAATTACCGAATTGTGTACCTATATTAAACCGTAGCTCCTGCATATCCTTGGAAGGAGGTCCCATCCAGATTCCATCTCCATCAAAATAATGGTCATCTCCCGCCCAGAGCGATTTCCATACAAGGTCATACCTTATCATAATACATTTTTGCGGAAGATATTCCCGTATTTGCTCCGATAACTCCTCAAGAAATGCACCCTGATTTTCCGGATCCGGTTCAATCTCCGGCCCGTATGGCACATAAGCTATAGAGTATTCATTATCGAACCGGTGCAAAAGAAGCAGCAAATCGGTAATAACATATTCCGGATTGGCCGTATCACTGATTTTTAGCGCGGAGCTCTTTACCTTAAAGTTCAAAGCAATTGAATCCATACCAAAACGCCTCTTTACTTTAGACCAGAATGCAGTCTGTTGAAGTATAGGCGTTTTAAATACCTGTTCAATTTCTTTATGTTTTACCTCTCTTACCATTAAAGCCTCTATTTACTTAACTTTCAAACAATTTGCAAAGATAGCCCTTATTTAAAACTAAAGCAAACCGAAGTTTCGGAAAGATATTTGCGTTTATGTGAAAAATAAACTTACCTTTGCGCCGAACCGGAGTTTTTTAAGACCGTATTCAAAACATCTCACTTGCCTGTTTACTATTAATGTTGTTAAGTAGACTTTTGTATATAACGCACTCCGGACAGAATTATTTTTTTATTTTAAAGTTTATTTAATGAACATTTTTATTTCCAATTTAAGCTGGGCCGTTAGAGATGCCGACCTAAGAGAATTGTTTGCAGAGTATGGTGAAATTTCATCAGCTAAAGTAATCACAGACAGAGAAACAGGTAAATCAAGAGGATTCGGATTTGTTGAAATGCCAACTGAGGCAGAAGCAAAAAAAGCAATCGAAGAACTTGATCAAGCCGAGTACGATGGTAAAGTTATCAGCGTGAATGTTGCTAAACCAAGAGAAGACAGAGGTGGAAATCGTGGTGGCGGAAGCCGTGGCGGTTTTGGTGGCGGAAGTCGTGGCGGTTTTGGCGGCGGAAGACCAAGCGGTGGTGGCGGAAGAAGAGAATACTAGTATCTGGTATATTCGTTTAGAGGGCTGTCTGATTATTCAGACAGCCTTTTTCTATTTTATTTTGAACATAAATCAATTATCTGTAATATTGTTTAGAAAAACTTAACACTAAACTTATATGAACAGATACTGGGCAATGCTCGCTGTCTTCTTCGCTGTTTTAATCTGGTCCGCTGTTAATCCTTACGATTATGGTGTTTGGGTATTGGAAGTTCTGCCGGGAGTCGCTGCCCTTATTTTGTTTGGACTCACATATCGTAAATTCAGATTCACCGACCTGGCTTATGTTATTATCCTTGTCCATTGCCTTATTTTGTTTGTCGGAGGTCACTACACTTATGCAAGAGTCCCATTATTTGACTGGATTAAAGAGGTGTTCGAAACTGGGAGAAACAGTTATGATAAAGTAGGACACATTTTCCAGGGATTTACGCCTGTTTTGGTTGCAAGAGAATTTCTAATCCGTAAAAAAATTCTTGGAAAAGGAGTATGGAACTCTGTTACAGTAGTCTCTTTCGCTTTGGCGTTTAGCGCTGTGTATGAAATCATCGAGTGGTGGGTTGCGGTATCAAGCGTTGAAGCCGGGCAGGAATTCCTTGGAACTCAGGGATACATATGGGACACTCAGGCTGACATGTTTTATGCACTTGTAGGTGCATTGCTTATGATTCTCTGCTCCGGCCTTCACAACAAAGAAATTAATAAAATAGAGAGCCCTCTGCAAAATAATTAGTTAACTTTAATCTATTACCTATAACAAATTTTGCCATGAAAAAGTATTGCTTCTGTTTTGGATTTATTTTAGCGTTTATGATTGGCGGCCAGACAGCTTTTGCTCAGAACGACTACATTGTAACAATTGAGAATGATACCATAAAAAACATTACTATTACCGGGGTTCCCGGCAGCCTCGAGAAATATGGTGTAAATGTTTACAATGAGAACCTTATGCCAAAATATGAAGATTATAGACTTATATATACCACAGCAAAATCAAAGAAACCTCAGGAGATTCCATATAACGAAGTTAAATCATATAGTGCAAATGGCATATTCTATAAATCCCTGCACGCAAGAAAAGTTCCTCTTGTAGACGGAATGGTTGTTTTTGATACTATTGTTGAAGCACCTGGTAAAACTAAAGAAGAGCTTTACTCTGCAATCCGAAATGCGATTATAATCGGACTATCTTTAACTGCAGATCAAATTCAGAAAACGCTTGTTGAGGATAAGGAGGGAGGAACAATAATGATTAAAAAGCTGATAGATTTCCCTGTTTCTCAAGGGATGTTCAACAGTTTCATATATTACGATGTTGCTTTTCGGGTAAAAGACAATAAAGCAAGACTAACTGTTGGGAACATTGCATATCATTACGAAAAAGGAGCAATTTTCAACGATGCTACCCGTAATGCATTTGACGTTAAGGCAGAAGTATTCACAAAGAACTGGAGATCTGGGAATACAATCAAGAGCCACTATTATAAAGCAGTGCTGCTTACTTTTTTCTCAATTGAGGAAAAGCTTATTGCAAATTTCGTTAAGGTTTGTAAAAAACCTAAAGTCGATGATAACTGGTAATATTTACTCAGGTTCCAATTTTTAACATTACAATTTTTAGTAACGGCACAATCAAAGGCATTAGCACCGATGTGAAAAACCCCATCAACGCGATTGCCAGACCTCCTGCCGCACCTTCAAGAGCACCCATTTCCAAAGCTTTTGCTGTTCCAATACCGTGAGCAGCAGACCCAAGAGCCAA
>JAAXVX010000325.1 GCA_013335275.1 Bacteroidales bacterium | reverse complement strand
CATATTCGTTACATACCGAGCCCATGTATCTCTCGTAAAGAATCCTTTCCTGAGCCCTGCGGATATCAATTACAAGCAATCCCGATTTGAGGGTTGTTACAATATACCGTCCTGCGAGATGCAGAATTGGTTTGGGAATAACTGCCCCGTCGTTGAACAGCGGCCCGGACGAACCCGGGGAAGAACTCACAGAACTGTAATTTGGAGACCTTCTCTCAAAACGATTCTCGAGGTCGTTGTCAAATGGATTAAACAGGGGGTCGTAGTCTATTTTTGGAGGAGGTACATAATATCCTGCCTTTACTTTAGGAATCTCTGGCGCACCCTCCTGGTCAAAGTCTATGCTTGGCATGAATGAGTTTTTGCCCAGCGACTCTCTTGCCGCACTCTGGAGGATGTCAAAAATAGCGTAGTCGTCCTCAAACTTTACTTCAGTCTTTGAGGGATGTATGTTTACGTCAATTCTCTCCTGGTCAGCTTCAAAAAATATGAAGAAAGAGGGGATTGTCCCGTCCTGGATGAGATTTTCGTATGCTTTTAAAATGGCTTTCTGGAAATAGGGGCTTCGGAAAAACCTTCCGTTCACAAAGAAATACTGATTACCGGGGGTCTTTCTTGAATCCTCAGGTTTTCCTATGTATCCTTTTATTTTAACGATGGTTGTGTCAACTGAAAGCTCTACAAGTTCCTTTCCCAGCTCCTTCCCTGCAATGCCCTGAATACGCTGGCGCAGATTTGAAGGGGGAAGATTATATATTTCGGTACCGTTGTTTGTGAAGTAAAAGCTTAAATCCGGGCGGGTGAGAGCCACTCGGGTAAACTCGGAAAGAATCTGCCGGTATTCCGAAGAGTCGGATTTAAGAAATTTCCGTCTTGCGGGTATGTTATAAAATATGTTTCTTACAATAAAGTTTGAGCCAACAGGAGATGATATCTCCGAGTGATTAGTCATTCTGGATTCTGAAAATTTTACCTCGGACCCTACTGCATCTTCTGCACGCCTTGTGCGCAGCGTGACTTCGGCAACGGAGGCAATTGAGGCAAGAGCCTCTCCCCGGAAGCCAAATGTTCCAAGCTTTTCAAGGTCTTCGATTTCTTCAATTTTTGATGTGGCGTGGCGTTCGAAAGCGAGTTCGGCATCAAGAGGAGACATCCCGCAGCCGTCGTCAATAACCTGTATGAGAGTTCTTCCCGAGTCCTTTATGAGTACCCGGATGCTCTTTGCTCCCGCATCGACAGCATTTTCCATCAGCTCTTTAACTACAGAAGCAGGCCTTTGGACAACCTCTCCGGCCGCAATTAAATTTGAGACGTGGCTTGGTAAAACTTTTAACATGGGCCGTTATTGAAGGAGAGATCCCATCCCTTTAGCAATATAGTACAGCACAACAATAAAAACTATTAATGTGATAAATACTATTACTCTGTTAAATAGAGGAGATCCTGCCTGACGGCGGTTGTAGTAAATCTTTTGCTGGATTTTGCCGCGGATGTTCTTTCCCGGCATATAATCCCTGTCCTTGCCTTTGTCATGTTCCTGTCCCTCTTTGGCAGCGCGGATTTTTTCGTCCAGCGCCTCCTTGCGGGGGTTGTAGTATAGAGGCTGATAGTCGAAAACCCTGTGTTTGGGGTTGTTGAAAAAACCTAAATTTAAGCCCATAGCACTCCGTTTAATAATTGTGTGACAAAGATAACAATATTTACAGGAAAAAAGTTGTAGTTTTGTGTATGAACAATACAGAAATTGTCGGCAAAATCAGAATTGGAAATGGCTACGATGTTCACGCCTTTGCACAGGGACTTCCTCTCTGGATATGCGGAATAAAAGTAGAACACTCCCTCGGTTGTGTTGCTCACTCAGACGGCGACGCACCCATTCATGCCCTTTGCGATGCAATGCTTGGTGCTCTTGCACTCGGCGACATTGGAAAACACTTCCCGGACACCTCTGCAGAATTCAAAGGCATAGACAGCAAAATACTTCTTGCCCGTGTATACGGTTTAATACGCGAACATGGTTTCTGCCTGGCAAATGCCGATATCACAATTGCCCTGCAGCGTCCGAAGCTCTCCCCGCATATTGAACAGATGCGTACAACCCTCTCTTCTGTTCTTGCCTGCGACATTTCCCAGATATCAGTAAAGGCCACCACCACAGAACACCTTGGTTTTGTTGGCCGTGAAGAGGGAATTGAGGCCTATGCTACAGTTCTTCTGCTCAAAGAAGAGGTGTCAATCTAATATCATGAAGCGTTTTTTGCTGTCGTTTATTCTTTTCTTCGGATTTTTATCTCCTGTTGACCTTCT
>JAAXVX010000324.1 GCA_013335275.1 Bacteroidales bacterium | reverse complement strand
TGACAGAAAAGTATTAAGAATCAGGTATAAAAGGAGTCAAATTGAGTAATAGTTTAAAATATCGACTTATTTAACTACTTTTGCACACTATTTTATAAATATGAGCGATAACAATTTATTGTCGAAGCTATCTGGGCTTCGCGAAAAGTTTGAGGGTATTTCTACTCAAATCTCCGATCCGGGCGTGATGTCAGATATGAAGAGATATGTTTCACTTAACAAGGAGTACAGGGAACTGGAACCTATTGTTGAGGCAGGTGAGAAATACAGAAAGCTGGTAACAGATCTTGAGGGAGCAAAAGAGATTTTGCAAAGTGAGAAAGACGAAGATTTGAGAGAGATGGCAAAGGAGGAGGTATCTTCAATTGAAGAGGCACTTCCCGGGCTGGAAGATGAGATTAGATTACTGCTTATTCCTGCAGACCCGCAGGATTACAAAAATGCTATTGTTGAAATTCGTGCCGGAGCCGGTGGCGATGAGGCATCAATATTTGCCGGAGATCTTTTTCGCATGTATGCAAAATTTGCCGAAAGAAGAGGATGGAAACTGGAAATAAACAGCCAGAGTGAAGGAAGTTCCGGTGGATTTAAAGAGTTGATATGCAAAATTTCCGGACAGGGTGTATACGGAGTCTTGAAATATGAAAGCGGAGTACATAGGGTTCAGCGGGTTCCTCAAACGGAAACGCAGGGCCGTGTTCATACTTCTGCCGCTTCAATTGCAGTTTTACCGGAAGCCGAAGAGTTTGATGTGGAGCTAAATATCAGCGATGTAAGAAAGGATACCTTCTGCTCTTCAGGACCGGTAGGGCAATCGGTTAATACAACTTATTCTGCAATCCGCCTGACTCACGTTCCCACAGGAATTGTTGTCCAGTGTCAGGATGAAAAATCTCAGATAAAGAACTACGACAAAGCTCTTGCAGAGCTAAGAACCCGTTTGTATAATCTTGAGTATGAAAAATACCTCAATGAAATTTCTATCAAGAGAAAAACAATGGTTTCCACAGGCGACCGTTCGGCAAAGATCCGTACTTACAATTATCCGCAGTCGCGGGTTACGGACCACCGGATAAATTATACAATGTACAACCTCCCGGTATTTATGGATGGAGCAATTCAGGAGGTAATTGATTTATTGCAGGTTGCGGAAAATTCGGAAAGGTTGAAAGCAGCAGGAGAATAATTTATGAACAGCAAAGAGTTATACGGGAATATACTCAGAAAACGCAGTTTTCTATGCGTAGGGCTGGATTCAGACCCTTCACTGTTTCCTGCACACCTCAATTCATATGAAAATCCTATTTTTGAATTTAACAAAGCGATAATTGATGCAACATCTCAGTATGCGGTTGCCTATAAGCCTAATCTAGCCTTTTATGAGGCAGAGGGGGCAAAAGGGTGGGAGCAGCTTGAGAAAACAGTCGAATATATAAGAAGAAAAGATTCTTCGGCCTTCATTATTGCCGATGCCAAACGCGGAGATATTGGAAATACCGCGGGCCGTTACGCAAGCGCTTTTTTCGAAAGGATGGATTTTGATGCAGTAACCCTTGCTCCTTACATGGGGCGCGATTCTGTTGATCCATTTCTTAAATTTGATAATAAGTGGGCAGTAATCCTTGCTCTTACATCCAACCCTTCGGCAACTGATTTTGAGACAATGAACATTGTTTCAGATGATTTAAATGCTGCTAATGGAAATTCTCCCCTTTACCGCAAGGTTATAGAAACAGCAATGGGCTGGGGAACTAGTGACAATATTATGTTTGTTGCAGGGGCCACGCGTCCGGAAAAACTTGGAGAGATAAGACAATATTGTCCCAACCATTTTCTTCTTGTTCCAGGAGTGGGTACACAGGGAGGAACAATCGCTGAGGTTGCAAAATACGGCATGAACAGCCAATGCGGCCTGCTTGTGAACATTTCAAGAAATATAATTTTTGCAGGTAAAGGCAAAGACTTCGATTCTGTTGCTGCTGAAAAAGCAAAAGAGGCCGCTTGTGAAATGGCCTCTTATCTTAATGTTTAGCAATCTGTTTGAATAACTCTATACCTCTACGATACTGATATCTTCCGATTCAGGAAAATCAGCTTCTCTTTTTGGCTCATTTTCGGTTGGTTCAGGCAGTCTTGCGATAATAGTCTGAGTTCCCTTGACTTTTTGTCCTCTTGTTACCTGAATTCTTGATTCTATTGGGAGGAACAAATCTACGCGGGAGCCGAATTTAATAAAGCCCACCTGATCTCCCTGATTTACCATGCTGCCTTCTTTTGCATAGCATACAATCCTTCTGGCCAGAAGTCCTGCTATTTG
>JAAXVX010000323.1 GCA_013335275.1 Bacteroidales bacterium | reverse complement strand
GAACGACAAATGTCCGCGTTGCGCAGGAAGAGACAAAGCCGAACTTTTTGCAGGAGAAGTTCACACTATCCGTGACCATCTGGCTTTAAAAGGACGGAAAATGTGGATGTGGGGAGACCGGCTTCTAGACGGGAGAACAATTGGTCTTGGACGCTGGGAAGGAAGCTATATAAATACCCACAGGGCAATCGACATGATTCCTAAAGATGTTGTTATCTGCGACTGGCACTACGAACGTCCCGATCTTACTGCAGCATATTTTGCAATGAAAGGACTGTCCGTAATGACATGCCCGTGGAGAAATCCCGGAAGTGCAGTAATGCAGGTGGAAGACATGGTTCGTTTCAGGCAGAATTCTTCTAAGCAGATGAGCCCCCGTTTCCTTGGCGTTATGCATACCGTATGGTCTGGAGTGGGTGTATTTCTTGATGGTTTCTATGGAAGAACCATAGATGAAAAATCAGGAGAAAACACTCCATGGAACGCTTTCAGGAAAATGTACGATAGAATTGGCGAACTGTAAATTTATTCAGCCGCAGGTTATGGAAGGTTATAAACGGCAGTAAATGTCAGTTTTATCCAGTCCTTGCATGAAATACCCATTAAAGAAGGCGGGTCAACAGAATAGTCGGTCATTTTTATTTCAAAATCGCCGCTTACTATAATCTGATTTCCGCTTCTTTTTTGTGTTGCCCGGAATGATACGGGATGTGTTATTCCGTGAAACGTAAGGTTCCCGGCCACATTTAGAGTCATTCCTTCTTGAGTTACCGATGTGCTGCCAAATGATATCTGCGGAAATTTTATGCCATCGAGTACCTCAATCATGTGTGAATCCCTGTTTGCGTTCTTGCTGTCAAACGATGACAGCTTAATGAGGACAGCCACGCTTGATATTCTTTGAGCTTCCTTATTAAAAATGATAACCGAATTCACATCTCTGCTGGTTCCGTCCCAGTCGTGAAGTGCGTGGCTCATGGCATATGTTACGGCTGTATTTTTCTTATCGGCAAATACCTTAATGTTTGTTCCGTCCTGAGCTATTGCCGGCATGGCACAAAGCCATAAAGCAACCAGAATAGTCAGTTGCTTTATATATTTAAATCTGTAAGATTTCATCTCCGGGAAATTTAAAATTTAATAATAATCATTGCTGCCGCGAACGATCCGAATGCTGTAAAAGCCGCTGCCCTGTGATATGGTTTGAGCTTTGGGTTGGATTCCAGAGAACCGGCCAGAATATTTGTGGCAATCATGCTGGTAAGATGTACAACTGCAAGTATCTTATGAACTTTAATGCTGCTGTATCCTTTTCGTTCATTAATCATCTTTGGAGGTGCAAAAAGTGCCAGACCTGCCGTTGTGAAATACCCTATATTAATTGCTCCTGCAAGGCTCTCGTGAAGGTCTGCCTTGTTCATATTGCCATTGTATAAACTGCTCCCCACAAAACCCTGAGCAATCATGCATCCCAAAGTCGCAAACCCAACTACCTGATGTGCCACAAGCATTGTTCTGCGAATCTTGAGCTCTCTTGCCCGCTCGTCCGGGGTTAATTCAAATCTGTTGAAATTCCTCATCAGCCCTTTATGCCCCCAAAGCAGCCGCTGTGTGACAAGCATTTTTTCAGGCAAAAGTTCCTGGGGTTTCTGATCTTCCTGAGCAGTTAAATCTGCCAGCAGGTTAGTTGTGTCTACCTGTGAAACGCTTTTCTTTATTGTATCGTTTTGTGCCGATACTAAAGAGACGCATGCAAACATTGACAATAACGCTAATACTAATATTTTTTTCATAATTGACAGATTTGAATAATAAACGAATAACAATAAGTTCTATTGAACAATTTCCCAATTAAAAGTTTTGCCGTCGGATGTAGCAGTAATCTTAACTTTGTAATTAAACTCCTTATCGTTTTCCATGGTTTTAAGTGCACCGGAATAATTATCTCCCCCATCACTTACCATTTCAAAACTTTGTATGGTTAAAACTACACCCATTGCGGCTCCTTTCTCTTTGAGCACTTTTTCGATATCGGCTTTAACAGCCTCCTTGATTGTGTCTTGTGAAACAGTT
The DNA here is from genome assembly GCA_013335275.1 of Bacteroidales bacterium. Classification (GTDB taxonomy): domain Bacteria; phylum Bacteroidota; class Bacteroidia; order Bacteroidales; family UBA932; genus Bact-08. The sequence continues at coordinate 268 of JAAXVX010000323.1, read as the reverse complement.
GAATTGCAGGCCAGCATTGTAAAAGCGAATGCTGCAATTAATAAAAAACCTTTAATTTTTCCAGCTTTCATAATTTCAGACTTTTAATTACACTAAATGTAATATTATTTCTGAAATTTTTAAATAAAGCGACTATTTTTCCTTGAAGAAATATAGTAAAACATCCTGGAAACTGCCTAATTTATGAAATGATGTTTTAATATTGTATCCGTATCCGCACTCTTCGAAAGGCCTTATAAAATCGGTCATTGACGTTTTATTTCTGTCA
>JAAXVX010000056.1 GCA_013335275.1 Bacteroidales bacterium | reverse complement strand
TATACTCCGATTTTCCACATGTCACTCCAAGAGCTGCCGCTATATGAAGCCCTACCATTCCCGTACCCGGTACACCAACACCCATGCCGTTCTTGAGAATATTTGCACTCACACTCACTTCAACCTTTTCCGGTTTATATCCCAGTTTTACAAGTGCTTCTGAAGAACTGGCAACTGCAAGAGATACTGCAATCGGTTCGGTACAGCCTAAAGCAGGCTTTACCTCTTTTTTTATCAGCTCAATTATTTCTGACTGTCTTTTTTTACTTACCATTACTATTTTTTGTCAAAAAAGTTTACTACCATCTTTATTAAAGAGTCTAGTTCTTCTTCTGTTTTCAATGTTTCTAAAGGGAATCCCAAAGCAACTGTTTTGTAAAATCCTGAATATGCAACACCTGCAGAGATATTATTGTCTGCATAGCGGAAAATTGTCCATGCACCATCTCCCGCAGGTTCAATGCCGTCAGGAGCTTCGGCGCAATAAACAAGTTCGTTGGGAACTGTATGGAACGAATAGTTTCCGCCGAAAGAGTAGGGGCTCGGTGCTCCTTTAACTGTTCCTGTTTTGCTTGCATAATGCGTTCTCCATTTGTATTTAAGAACGCTGGTTACAAAGTCTTGTGTTTCCTTGTCGTTATTAATGCTGTCCCATACATCTGTCGCAATGAATGATCCCGAAATCAGGACATTGCCGCCAAGGGAAGTGTATTCGGAAATAGCAGTTCGAAGCCCTTTTGAAAATACTTCGAATTTTGGAGCGTTCACGCCTCTTCCGATTTTATACTGACGCTGTTTGCCCATAATAAAATCGACCATTTTGTATCCTTTCATGTCAATTGTACCTTTCTCCACTGACTCTCTGCTGCACGAAACAAAACTGAAACCGGCCCTGGCAAATGCCTTTCCATGTGTGTACGGATAATCAAAACTGTTTCCGGCTATAACTCTGGTTTCATAATCGGCATATGATGCTCCGAATCCGGGTGAATCATCGTCCATCCAGGGAATTTCCCTCCTGAATTCATATTGACTACCTATGTAGGAGATATCCCTTATGTATGGAACTCCGTGATCCTCGAAATCCATAAAACCGCCCATTGTAGTATCGGGTGTAGCGTAGCTCGTTGCAGCTGAAACCTTGTCAAATCCGTTTACAATAAGTACTTTTCCCTTTTCGTCAGGAGCCTGGTAAACCGAAAGGATTTCTGAAGGGAAGCTTTCTCCGCCTTTGTTTGCTGCCGTGATTCTGAACGAATAGATTTTTCCATCCTCAATATCGACTGTTACACTGGTGCCTTCGACAACTCTTCCGTTATCAAAACCTTCTCCGTTTAATCTTGTATATAAAACGTATTTTTCGGCATTTGCAGTAGGTTCAAGTGTGTCATTTACAGGAGTCCACCTCAGCAGAGCGATTCCGCTGTGAAGCGTTGCGGAAAATTCTTTAACTGGAAGTGGCTGAACTATATACGGAAGGCCGTCTTTTTGAGACAAAAACTTAAGCATTCCTTTGTAAATTGCTCGTGAAACTGTAAACCGGAATTGAGGGTCCAGTCCGTATCTCATATCGGCAAGATTCTGATGGGAAAGGAGTTCAAGAAGCATTGTTGGTACAACAGGAGTTCTGGATTCTGCATAAGATTTGTCCCAGATGCCTCGTCTTTGCCATATTGGTTCATACGTAGCGCGGATGTCTTCCACGATTTGACTTTGAATCATATCTGTCAGATATCTGGCTACTATTCTGTTTTCTCCGTTTGGATAAAGGTCCGACTCATTCGAAAAACGGGTATATATGCCCAAAGTGCCAATAATTGAGTCGTTAAGGGTCGTTCCTGCATCGGTATGGAATGCAAATGCCATATCAACCGGAATGTTTTTACCTTTTTCTTTTGGATTAAATTTTGATCCTCCGCTGATTACATTTACCCATCTTCCCCTTGACATGTAGTCGTCGTTGTAATCATTGGCATTCTTGGTTGGCGAATAAATTGTATCGGAATAACCTGCCCATTGAAGCCAGTATCTTGAACCCTCTGTAAACCTAGGGTAACCGCTCTTTTCGGGAGTAACATTTATTGGAACTATAATTTTTTTAATCGGTTCTGTTGATGAACTAGGCCTGTTCATTTCCGAACCCTGTTCAGAAGGCTTTCTGGCAATATTTCCCATTCCGCCGCCAAACTTTACTGCATCGGCAGATACAATCTCTCCTTTTTTATTCGAAAGGTTTGTAAGTTTTACATTCTGGCCGGTGTCTCCTTTTCTGAAATAAAATGTTCCCAGGTATATCCATGTACTACCGCCCATTCTCTGATTAACTCTGAATTTTGAAGACCCGGATGAGTGATTTACAGTATACTCTGCATTTTGGGTGCTTCCGGGAACAGACTGATAAGAAACATAGACAGCATATTCCCCGCTTTCAGGTATTGCAGGGGTCCATACGGCATAACTCTGATTCCCTTTTTCAATTGTGCCCACAACTCTTGAACTGCCCATCCTGAATGGGTTTTCGCCACTCAGATAAACCTCTCTGGGATTTCCAAAACCAAGAGAATCTGCGTGGTTCCATCTTTTATCTCCCGATGACTCGCTGTATCCCGAAGCCGAATTGTCATTATCAACGATTATTTCATTAATCTGAACGTCTCTTTCTCTTGGCAGAAGAACTGAAGCTCCCGCATTCTCCAGCATAGGAACCAGGAATGGAAGTACATAGGACTGAGTATAAAGATCCTCTACTGTCTGAAAGATTCTGGCTCTCTGCCACTCCCAGCGGAGAAGTTTCTGTTCGTAATAATATCCGTGACTCTGCCAGATTGCAAGATGCCTGTTTTGAAGTCCCATCGAGATTTTTAGAGGGGAAGATTCTTTTGTAATGAGATTTTGTAAAGGTTCTGCCGTTTTTTCTGCTTTCTTTCTTTTATTTTTAGATTTTGAAACAACTGCCGGCTTCACAGGAGAAAAGGCTTTGGATTTATCTTTGAAAAATGGAGGTATAAATTCCTCAATTGCAGACCTGTTTGAATATACAAACAAAGGAGAATTTTTATACTCTTCAGGAAGAAGGGACCGGACAACAGAATATACTTTCTCTACGTTTTCTTCCCGGAAGGAGTATTCGGAAAGAGGTGAATTAAAATATAAATGAAGCGCATTTCCTTTTTTTTCTACAGAAAGAACTGCAATTTTACCGGCAACAAATGCTTTTGGTTTAAAATAGCTTTGCAGAGAATCTGCAATAGGTTTAAACTGCTCAATTTCGAGTTTTTGACCCGAGGCTTTTGCTGAGTAAAGCGATGTCATCATAATAGTGACATAAAAGAGAATTCGTTTCATTTTAAATCGGATTATTGAATTGCAAAAATAGCTAAAAATCCAATCCCTGTTGGAGTTTTAATTATTAAAAGATTAAATTTGCATAGGATGGAAAATATCAAAACTTAAAATACATGAAAACGAAACTTTTAGCTATTCTTATTGTGTCACTCGCTCTTTTATCCTGCCGGAACAATAAAGGTAATGCATTATCAGAAAATGGAATCTCAGACTCTTCATCTGTTAAGAGCGACTCTTTAATTGCAGACAGCAGGGGATATATTGTTAAGGTTGGTGATATGGCTCCCGATTTTGAAATCGAGTATATCGGCGGGAAGAAAATTATGCTCTCATCCCTCAAAGGCAAACTTGTTATGCTTCAGTTTACAGCAAGCTGGTGTGGGGTATGCCGTAAAGAGATGCCGTTCATTGAATCGGAAATCTGGCTAAAAAATAAAAAAAATCCAAAGTTTATACTGCTTGGAATTGATTTTAAAGAGACTCCGGATGTTACAGCAAAATTTGCCGCAGACATGAAGATTACTTATCCTGTGACACTTGATACTGCAGGTACTAAGTTCGCCCTGTTTTGCGGTCCGGATGCAGGTGTGACAAGGAACATTATCATAGACAAAGACGGTAAGATTGTATTATTGACGAGACTGTTTGAAGAGGCAGAATTCAATGGTATGGTAAAGTTTATAAATGAAGAATTAAATAAAATGAAATAATCGCAAATTATGGCATCTAAACTTAACATGGCAAACCTGCCAACGATAATAGAAAAAGCAGAGAGACTCTCAAAAGAGTGGGGAGTGAATTTATATATTAAGAGAGACGATCAGACCGGAAGTGAAATATCCGGCAATAAGATAAGAAAGCTGGAGTATCTTCTTAAAGAGGCTTTGGACGGAGGTTTTGACACTATCATTACAACGGGAGGTATTCAGTCAAACCACTGCAGGGCAACAGCTGCCGCAGCTACAAAACTGGGTTTGAAATCGGTATTACTGCTCAGAATAAAAGAACCGCCTGTTGTGGAAGGCAATTATTTTCTTGACAAATTGTTCGGTGCAGAAGTCCGTTTTTGTACTCCACAAGAATACAGTGAATCAAGGGATTTGATTATGGCTGGAATAGCTAAAGAGCTTGACGGTAAGGGTAGGAAGTGCTATGTAATTCCGGAAGGGGCATCCAATGGCCTTGGAAGCATGGGCTACTACGGGGCTATGGAAGAGATTTGCAGTCAGGAAAAAGAGAAAGGAATTAAATTTGATACTATCGTTGTTGCGGTAGGTTCCGGCGGGACATATTCCGGCTTGTGCATTGCAAACAAGGCCCTTAATCTTGACAAAAGAGTGATAGGGTTTGCAGTTTGCGACGATTCTGAATACTTCACAAACAGAATAGACAAAATTAACCAGGAGGCCGGAAGGCTGGCAGGGAAGGAGTGGAACATGTCAACCGCAGACATAGAAATCAATGATAAATATGTTGGAATAGGATATGCCTTAAGCCGCCCCGAGGAGCTTAAATTTATAGCGGAAATCTCTTCCATAGAAGCATTGGTGCTTGATCCTGTTTATACGGGAAAGGCGATGTACGGGTTGTATAATGAGATTAAAGCCGGCAATGTTGCAGCCGGCTCAAATGTACTGTTTATACATACCGGAGGTTTATTCGGTCTGTTTCCTAAGCAGGGTCAGTTTGATTTCATATAGCCATATCTGATGTCAGTAGGCGGAATGAATGTCTCCTTAACTGTTCTGGGGCTGACCCAACGGATAAGGTTAAATTCTCCGCCCGCTTTGTCATTGGTTCCGGACCCTCTTGAGCCGCCGAAAGGCTGTTTGCCAACAACAGCGCCGGTGGGCTTGTCATTGATGTAGAAATTTCCCGCGGCATAACGGAGTCTGTTGCAAATTTCCGCCACTGCTATTCTGTCTTTTCCAAAGACAGCTCCAGTAAGGGCATACGGAGATGTGCTGTCGCAATAATCAAGAGCTGCATTAATTTCATTGTCTTCGTATACAAAAACTGTGAGAACGGGACCAAATATCTCTTCTTCCATCGACTTAAAATGAGGATTTGTTGTTTTGATAAGAGTGGGTTTTACGAAATACCCGATACTCTTGTCATATTCTCCGCCAAATATAATTTCCGCTTCAGGAGAATTCTTTGCATAATCGATATATGAAGCGATGTTGTCGAAAGAACTTTCGTCTATTACAGCATTTATATAGTTGTCAGAATCATTTACATCTCCCATTTTAAAGGAATCCGACAACTCTTTTATCTCCTTCTTTATCCCATTCCACAGAGAAGAAGGAACATACATTCTGGATGCCGCAGAGCACTTTTGCCCCTGATATTCAAATGCTCCGCTGAAAGCAGCAGCGGCAACCTCTTTTGAATCAGCCGAAGGATGTACAAAAATAAAGTCCTTTCCGCCAGTCTCTCCCACAAGTCTCGGATATGATTTATATTGCGAAAGTTTTTCTCCCACCTCTTTCCACAAAGAGTTAAATGTTGCATTGGAACCGGTAAAATGGATGCCTGCCAGATCCCTCGACTCCATTACGTGTTTTCCTATCAGAGCTCCGCTTCCGGGCAGGAAGTTTACAACGCCATCAGGTATACCTGCTTCTGAGAAAACCTTCATCAGATAGTAATTCGACAGGATAGCAGTAGTTGCGGGTTTCCATATTGTTGTATTACCCATCATAACAGGGGCCAGATTCAGATTTGAAGCAATTGAAGTAAAATTGAACGGACTTACGGTAAATACAAACCCCTCAAGTGCCCGGTATTCCATTCTGTTTAATTGGTTGAAAGAGGAAACAGGCTGACTTTTATATATATCAGATGCAAATGCAACATTAAATCTCAGGAAATCTGCAGCTTCACAAACTGCATCAATTTCTGCCTGATAAATATTTTTGCTTTGTCCCAGCATCGTTGATGCATTAATTACCGCCCGGTATTTTGTAGTTATAAGTTCGGCAACCTTGAGCATTATCGATGCCCTTATTGTCCAGTTAAGGTCGGACCATACTTTATGTGCAGATTTTGCTGCCTCAATTGCCATTTTCACCTCTTTCTCCCCGGCCTTGTGATAAATTGCAAGAGTCTTGTTTTTATTATGAGGCATAACTACTTTGCCGGTATTTCCTGTGAATATCTCTTTGCCGCCGATAATAAGAGGGATTTCTACAATAGTTTCCGATTGTTTCTTAAGTTCCGAATCCAGCTTTTCCCGGTCTGCACTTCCTTTAAGGTACTCTCTTATTGTTTCATTCTCCGGCAATGGAAAATTATATATTGAATTATTCATAAATGTTATATTTATATTATTATTTATTCTCGATATGCAAAAATATGCAAAACGACTTAATTAATGGAATTTTTTTTATTAATTATGCAACAAACAAAATGAACTTTCGTTTAGAAGATAGAGAATTGAAAAATGAACCTGCTTTTTAAAAACTTTATAAAAACTCCTTCGAGGGAGGAAGTCATTTACGAAGAGTGCCATAAAAGACTTTTCTATACCAGTCTGCGGATTCTAAACAACAGTATGGAGGCTGAAGAAATTATGCACGACACTCTGCTTAAATATTTTGACAGAGAAGACTTTGATACTATACGGGAGCGGGATGCATGGCTAAAGAGAGTTTGTATAAATTTATCAATAGACCGGCTCAGAAAAAGAAAGGTAGAGGAGGGGATGTATAAATCAGAAGAGTTAATAAATCCTGTAATCGAAAACGAGTATGTTGAAAACTATAGTTTTAAAGGAATTTCTGTTGAGGATGTAAAAAACGCTTTAAACTCACTTGCTTCGGGATATCGGCTTGTACTTTCTCTTTTGCTTTTTGAAGGTTATGATTATGAGGAAATTGCTCAAATTACAGGGTTGAAGGAAGCATCCGTAAGGTCTCAGTATATCAGAGGAAAAGCAAGGATTGTGGAAATTCTCGAATCAAAGAGAAGTAATAGAAATATTAATTAATAATTAACGGGAAATGGAAAATCTTAAAGATTTTATTGATGAGAACAGGCAGGGATTTGAGGAAGAGAATCTTATCCCGGGCCATAAAGAGAGATTTTTACACAAAATAGGGAAGACCGGTCATGTTGCCAACAGACCTGTTATACGAATGAACAGGGCAATATGGGCTGCCGCAGCGGCAATATTAGTCCTTCTGGTAGCAGTTCCTTTAGTTGTTACAGATGAATCAGAATTGCAGTCTCCCGGTGTGTCTTATTCTCAGCTAATTAAAGATAAGAGTACAGAGATAACAAAACAGGCACTTTTGCTCAATCCTTCCGACCAGAATACGGTCCTCACGACACTCGGACAGTTGGAGTTTGAGTCTGTTCCTTTTGAAGATCAGTTGCCTGATTCAATTTCTCCCAAGGAAAAGGAAGAACTTATGAAAAGCTATTATGTTCCAAAACTTGAAGGCATCGAGCGTCTTGAAAAGTATGTAGCCGCTCTTACAAAAATTTAAAAAACGAATTATGCATAATTAACTATTAATAAATTAAAAACTTAAAAATAATCAGCAATGAAAAAACTAATTTCTTTAGTCGCGGTAATGTCATTGGCATTGACCGTATTCGCCCAGCCTGTTACTAAAAACTTCGCTGTTGCAAATTATACCGGTATAAGTGCCGGAAGCGTTTTCGACATTGAGCTTACAAAAAGCAATGTAGAATCTCTTAAAATTGAAGCCGAAAATGACGTAATGCCATATATTCAGGCAAAAGTCAACAGTGGAGTCCTTTATTTGAAACTTGACAA
>JAAXVX010000322.1 GCA_013335275.1 Bacteroidales bacterium | reverse complement strand
ATAATCACATCTTTGTAATTCTTTGCAGCTGCTCTTATGAGGGAAATACCTCCAATATCAATCTTCTCTACAATTTCGTCATGAGGTGAGTTTGATGCAACATACTCCTCGAAAGGGTAAAGATCCACAATCACCAGGTCTATCGAAGGAATTTCGAACTCGATAATTTGTTCGCAATCCTTTTTATTTTCTCTGCGGCTGAGGATTCCGCCAAAAATTTTCGGATGAAGAGTTTTAACGCGCCCTCCCAGAATAGAAGGGTAGCCGGTTACATCTTCAACAGCTGTTACAGGAAGGGCAAGCCCTTTGAGGAAATCATATGTTCCTCCGGTTGATAAAAGTTCAACACCCAGAGAAATTAATTTCCGGGCTATAGGTTCTATACCATCTTTGTGGTAAACAGAGATTAACGCGCGTTTCAAAGTTCTATTATCCATACCTTTCAAATAGGTACAAAAGTACGAAAATTTAACCAATTAATAGTTAATTTTGCAATCATAAAATATCACAAATTATGCAAAGAAAATGTTATGCCGTAATTGTAGCCGGAGGCTCGGGAAGCAGAATGGGAGGGGAGATTGCAAAGCAGTTTCTGATGCTCGGGGACAAGCCGATACTCCTGCATACCATAGAAGCCTTTCTGTCACTGTCGTTTCCTGTGGAGATAATATTAGTTGTACCAGCCTCTTTGAGGGATTACTGGAAAAACTTCTATAAGGAACAGAGGCTTAGTTTCAAGCATACACTTGTAAGCGGAGGCATAACACGATTCCACTCTGTGAAAAACGCAATGAAGTATGTTCCGGAGGGAGCGCTGGTTGCTGTACACGACGGAGTAAGACCGTTTGTTTCCAAAGATTTTCTTGAGTCTCTTTTTGCAGAGGCCGAAGAAAAGAGAGCGGTTATCCCTGCCGTTAAGGTAGTGGATTCTTTAAGATATACAGATGAAGAGGGAAGCAGGCCTGTTGAGCGTGATAAGTATGTGAGTATACAAACTCCTCAGATATTTCATTCGGAATTGCTTTTGGACGCCTATAGTCAGGCGTACAATCCTGCGTTTACAGACGATGCCTCTGTTGTGGAAAGCAGAGGTACTAAAATATATCTGACCGAAGGGAGAATGGTGAATATAAAAATAACCAGGCCAGAAGATTTAACTCTGGCTCAGGCTATACTTATTTCTTTTTGAGGGAACTTCCTTTTTGAGGAAAATCTTTAACCCACACCTGTCTTTCAATTGCCTGGTCGAGAGAAATGAATGTCTCGGTCTGCTCAACTGAAGGAATGTTTTGAATAGTGTTTATCAGAATCTCCATAAGGTGATCGTGATTCTGACAGTAAATCTTTAACATCAGAGCATGTTTGCCTGTTACGAAGTGACATTCAACAACCTCCGAAATGTTTTTAAGAGCTTCAATTACTTGTGGATAATGATTTGCCTGCGACAGACTTACTCCTACAAAGGCACAAACGTTGAGCCCGAGGGTCTGAGGTTTTACAAGAAGGCGGGAGCCGGTGATGATTCCCAGGTTCTCCATCTTTTTTACCCTTTGGTGAATTGCCGCACCGGAAACGCCACATTCTCGGGCTATCTCCAGAAATGGCATTCTTGCATTTTTTACAAGAAATGACAGAATTTTCTGATCGATCTGATCAATCTGGTACTTAGGCATAATTGTTATATTTGTTATCTAAAAGACAAATATAATAATAAATTATAATTAAATAGGATTTATTTTTTGATAAAATAAAAGCCAGCGCAACGGAATTTCTCCTGAATATGCGGTAAGATAATCGGAATATGAGCAGGGAATAAATTGATTATTATTTGATTTGGCCTCCGGAATTTCCATCCACCAACGACCGGTTGTGTTGCTTGTAATAAATGTTAAATCCTGACCTTCCTGACCCATGCTTACAGTTTTTCTATTGAAAAGATCGGTGGTCCCATTTGTTCCGGGATCCTCGGAAATATTGGATGCAAGGGCCTCCGACAGGTGCCACAGAATCTCTGCGGTAAGCTGCATGGAAGTGCTTTTGTATTTACATTTAGAAGGGAAACCGTAAATAAAAATGGTTTGCAGTTTTTGCCCCATTCCAATATATCTTGCCAGCTGGCAGGCCTCTTCGGCATAAAGTCCGTTTGGAGCCTGGGTGCTGTTTTCGGGGAAGTCTGATACTCTTATGCTTCTGAGGTCAAAAAAGATGTGGGTGTTGCCTCTGAGAAGCGGTTCGGTATTTTGCATGTTGGTACGGATGCTTCCAAGACGCTGGTCCTCGAAAAACCTTTCACGCAGTTTTGTGAGTTTTGAAGAATCGTATTTGTATGCCTGAAAGCCAATATGCGAAAATTCAGATGCAAG
>JAAXVX010000055.1 GCA_013335275.1 Bacteroidales bacterium | reverse complement strand
GTTGACAGTAACAACATGTACTCCTTTTCCGGCAAGAGCATTCAAGAACACAGGAAGAGTTGCAACCAGGGTTTTACCTTCACCGGTTGCCATCTCAGAAATTTTTCCCTGATGCAAAACAACACCGCCAAAAAGCTGTACGTCGTAATGTACCATATCCCATACAATTCTGTTTCCGCCGGCCATCCAGTTGTTTTGCCAGATTGCCTTGTCTCCTTCAATTGAAACAAAATCGTGTTTAGCGGCGAGGTCCCTGTCAAGTTCAGAAGCCGTAACCTCTATAACCTTATTCTCCTTGAAGCGGCGGGCTGTAGACTTCATAATTGCAAAAGCAGCAGGAAGCACTTCGAGAAGCACCTCTTCTATCTTTTCGTCAATTTTTTTGGAAAGTTTGTCTACTTCAGTTGCAAGTGCCTCTTTTTCCGAAACATCTATTTTTACATCTTCAAGTTTTGCGCGTATCTCTTTTTTCCTTGTCTCATCTTCCGAAATTCTTTCGGCGATAAGTCTTTTTAATTTATTGCTCTCCTCACGAAGCTCATCATTTGATAATTTGTCGATTCCGGGGAAAACTTCCCTTATTTTATCTACAAAAGGCTGGATTTCTTTGAGGTCTCTATCTGCCTTGGTACCAAAAAACTTCTTAAGCAGGCTTGTAATTATTGCCATCTATCGTTTATTTATTAATTTCAACTGACTAATCTGCAAAGATAAAAAAATTGATATAAAGATTTACATTTGCATAGTAATTAAGCGTGATTGATTAATGATTAAGAGAAATATTGTTACGAGTGAAGATGGATCAAAAACACTCAGACTTGAGGATTTTGACGAATCTTACCACTCTATGTTCGGAGCATTGTCGGAAAGCCGTCATATATACATCGGGTGTGGATTTAATTATCTAATGGAACTGTTACCCCCGCAAAACAAAATCAGTATCCTGGAAGTGGGCCTGGGCACAGGACTTAATTGCCTGCTCACGGCGCTTGACGTCAAAGGACTCAAGGGAATTGAGGTAGATTATACTACAGTTGAGAAGTACCCGGTAACAAAAGAGGAAGCTCTGGCGCTTGACCACCCATCTCTGTTTGAAAATAACAGGGAGGAGGCAGCCGGCCTCTCTATGGAAATTCATTCTTCACCGTGGGGGATAAAGACGAACATTATGCCTCATTTTTCTCTGCTCAAAGTTGAAGATGATTTAATTCGTTTTATCGACAAAGAGATTAATCCAAATGTGCAAAAATATCAGTTCGATCTAATTTATTTTGATGCTTTTGCTCCTGATATTCAGCCGGAACTGTGGAGTGCAGATGTATTCAGAAAGATTTTTGAAGTTACAAAACCGGGTGGAATTCTCGTTACCTACTCTTCGAAGGGAATAGTAAAAAGAGCATTAAGAGAGGCAGGTTTTATTGTGTCAAGACTTAAGGGGCCAAAAGGCAAAAGGCATGTCCTGCGGGCAGTAAAAGAGTTACTGTAAAACAATCCTGTACATTTTTGGCCAGTATTTGCCGGTAAGGTATATCTGTTTATTGACCGGATTGTAGGCAATGCCGTTTAGGACATCGGTTTTAGAAGTTTTTAAGGCAGCAGGCAAAAGATTTTTACAATCTATTGTTGCCTTCACAATTCCGGAAACAGGATCAATGATAACAATGGTATCCGTCATATATACATTAGCCCATACCTCTCCATTAATATATTCCAGTTCGTTAAGCTGGTTTACAGGCTTTCCGTTAAGGGTAACCGGAACCGAAGAACGAACCATGAAGTTGGATGGGTCAAGCGTGTAAAGTTTATCGGAGCCATCGCTCATAATAAGGTCCTTGCCATTATTGGTGAGCCCCCACCCTTCTCTGGGATTACTGAGCGTTCCAAGAAGTTTAAAAGTTTTAATGTCGTGTACCAGAACAACTTTTTCGAGCCAGGTTAAGATAAACAGTTTCCCGTTAAGCACTGTGGCTCCTTCTCCAAAATAGTGGCGGGAAAGTGCAAAGCTTCTTAATGTGGAGCCTTTTCCCAGATCAACCATACGAAAGAAAGACTGACCGTACTGGCCGGAACTTTCATAAAGCTGATTTTCATAGAAAAAAAGGCCCTGTGTATATGAACTTACATCATGCGGGAGGACCTCAACAACTTTTACTTTATAGTTTTTCACTTTTTGTTCCGCAAAAGAGTTTTCGGCACGAATCACAGAAGTTGTCAGACTAAACATGGCTGCCAGAGCCAAAACAACCCCAATACGCGATAACTTATGCTTCTTTGCTATGGCTTTCATTTTTATGCTTTAATGCTGCGTTTACAAATGAAACAAACAACGGCTGAGGATTTTCAGGTGTGCTTTTTAGTTCCGGATGGAATTGTACTCCAACAAAGTATGGATGTTTCGGAATTTCCATAATCTCCACAAGCCCTGTTTCTGTATTTCTCCCGGTTGCAACAAGTCCCCCTTGTTCCAGCGCATCAATATAAATATTGTTCACCTCATACCGGTGGCGGTGTCTTTCAAATATTTCAGCAGTTTTATACGAAGAATATGCAATGCTTCCCTCTTTTATCTTGCAGGAGTATGCTCCCAGCCTCATTGTTCCACCCTTTATTGTCATAGACTTCTGGTCTTCCATAAGGTCAATAACAGGATTTTTTGTATTAGGCCTTATCTCTGTAGTCATTGCATCTTCCATGCCAAGAACATTTCTGGAGAATTCCACTACTGCCATTTGCAGGCCAAGGCAAATTCCAAGAAATGGTATACCGCTCTCCCTGGCAAATTTTACTGCCGTAATTTTCCCTTCAATTCCTCTCTCTCCAAAACCGGGAGCAACCAGAATTCCATCCATGCTTCCAAGTTTCTCGGCTACATTTGAGTCGTTGATGTATTCACTGTGAAGCGAATGTACATTTACTTTGCACTCATTCTGTGCACCCGCATGAATAAAGGATTCCAGTATCGATTTGTATGAGTCCTGGAGCTCTACATATTTGCCCACAAGAGCAATATTTACTGAGTATTTAGGGTTATAAAGCTTTTCAAGAAATATTTTCCATTTGGTAAGATCCGGTTCTTTGGCAATAGCGTCCAGCTGGAATTTTTTAAGAACAATTTCGTCCAGTTTCTCCTTTACCATCATAAGCGGAACCTCATAAATGCTTTTTGCATCTATAGACTCTATCACGCAGTTTGGACGAACATTGCAAAACTGTGCAACCTTTCTTCTGATTTCTGCAGGAAGAGTATGCTCGGTACGGCAAACAATAATATCCGGGTGTACTCCGTTTTGCTGGAGCATTCTTACAGAGTGCTGAGTCGGTTTTGTTTTCAGCTCTTTGGCTGCGCTCAGGTAAGGCACAAGCGTAAGGTGAATAACAAGACAGTCCTCGTCCGGAAGTTCCCACTGAAGCTGGCGCACAGCCTCAACAAAAGGAAGAGACTCAATATCACCCACAGTTCCTCCCAACTCAGTAATAACAACATCATATTTGCCGGATTTGCCCAAAAGAAGCATTCTTCTTTTAATCTCATCGGTAATATGCGGAATAACCTGAACAGTCTTGCCAAGATATGCGCCTTCACGCTCCTTGTCAATTACGGTTCTGTAAATTCTGCCTGTTGTTATGTTGTTGGCTTTAGATGTATGAACATTAAGAAATCGTTCATAGTGGCCGAGGTCAAGATCGGTTTCGGCACCATCTTCTGTTACGTAACACTCTCCGTGTTCATACGGATTAAGAGTGCCGGGATCGACATTGATATAGGGGTCAAATTTTTGGATTGTTACAGACAAACCTCTTGCCTGTAAAAGCTTAGCAAGCGAAGCCGATATAATACCTTTTCCCAGGGAAGAGGTAACCCCTCCCAAAACAAATACATACTTGGTGCTCATAAAATAATACGGATTGTTGTTCAGGGATACAAAGATAGTATAATCAGATTCTTTTTCATAATTAATATTTAAATTTGCCCGTTGATACCTGACAAACAAGTCCATAAAATGAAAGTACTAAAAGAACAATTCCGGATAAAAAGCTACGAAACAGATATTCATGCATGTATGAAACCATACTCATTTATGCTTAATGCACAGGAGATGGCAAACAGACATGCAGATTTTCTTGGGTTCGGGTACAATGACCTGCAGGCTAAAGGAATAATATGGGTGCTTTCAAGGGTGAGAGTTGTATTCAACAGAATTCCCAGATGGAACGAAGATGTCTCAATGGAGACTTGGCATAAGGGCAACGACCGTCTTTTCGGAATAAGAGATTTCCGGATGGATACTCTTTCCGGAGAATCCCTTGCAGTGGCAACATCGTCCTGGCTCATAATCGGATCTGCATCGCGCAGGATTCAGAGAATTGACCAGTACCTCGGGGAAGACAGTCCGGGTGTAAATAAAGTTGATGCAATTGTGACCCCTGCAGCGAAACTGGTTTCTCCCGGGCAAATGACATTTGTCAAAAAGAGGCGTGTAGAGTTCTCGGACATTGACATCAATAATCACACAAACAATGCAAAATATATTGAATGGGCATTTGACTGCATAGACCAGCAAGTCTCTTTTTCAATGGAAGTGAAGGAATTCACTGTAAATTTCAATTCCGAAAGCAGGATAGGTGAAGAAATTGACATGTACATGAGCGATAATGGCACTATTGCATTTATTGAGGGAAAAAGGGACGAGACATCTGTATTTCAGACCGAGATTATATACAACCGAAAATAACAAATGGAAAATTTTGCCGAAATCTACAACTGGCTGCTGATTATAATGTCGGTTGCCGGCCTTGCAGTATTCATTGCACTCTTTTACATTGATGCCGGTTATGGAATTTTATACAACCGAAAATGGGGTGCTGCAATATCAAACAAACCGGGCTGGTTTATCATGGAGGTACCTGTTTTTATAGCAATGACAATCCTGTGGGCAGTATCCGGCCGGTCATTTGAAGCTATTCCCCTCATTTTTTTAATTATTTTTCAGACACACTACATTCAGAGAGCCTTCATCTTTCCTTTTTTACTTGTTGGCAGCAGTAAAATGCCGGTGAGTATTGTTGCAATGGGATTCACTTTTAATCTCATAAATTCCGTAATGCAGGGCGGGTGGATTTTCTATTTCTCACCGGAAGGCTACTACGGAGAGGGATTGAGCTGGTTAAGTACGCCACAATTCATTGCAGGTATTGCGCTTTTTTTGTGCGGATTAACAATAAACCTTCACTCCGACTACCTGATAAGGGAGGTGCGCAGGAATAATCAAAAACCCGGTAGTGCAGAGAAAAAACATTTCCTTCCGGAAAAGGGTCTGTTCCGGTATGTAACTTCTGCCAATTATTTTGGAGAAATTGTAGAGTGGACCGGATTTGCAATTCTCACCTGGTCGTTACCCGGAGCAATTTTCGCATGGTGGACATTTGCAAACCTGGTACCCAGAGCGGCATCTACATATAAAAAATACCGGGCAGAATATGGCCCGGTAATTCAGGATAAAAAACTCAAAAGAGTGTTCCCTTTTATTTATTAAAAGTCAATAGGCCTTCCGATATATTCCGAGAAACTTTTGGTTTTTGGCTCATAGTCACTTGCAAAAAGCGGCGACGAGATAATAAAATCGGCAGTAGAACGGTTTGTGGCTGTAGGAATATTATAAAGGCTTGAAATTCTGAGCAAAGCCTTAACATCCACGTCATGAGGCTGTGGTTGCATAGGGTCCCACAAAAAGAACAAAACATCAACTTCTCCCTCGCAAATGAGTGCCCCAAGCTGCTGGTCCCCGCCTAGAGGTCCGGATTTAAGAAGTCTGATATCAAGTTTGGGTTCTCCCTTTGAACGGTTTTGCATCAATGCTGCTTCCACCATCCTGCCGGTTGTTCCGGTACATATAAGTTTGTGTCTTTTTAATGTTTCCTTGTTGAATTCAACCCACTCAATCAAATCTTTTTTTCTGTTGTCGTGCGCTACGAGTGCAATTGTTTTTGGTTTCATATGTGTTTTATTGTTTTTCTGATTATTGTATACTGTCGGCCACTTTTTTAAGGGCAAATCCACTCAGGCGGTATACCGTCCATTCGCTCATTGGTACAGCACCCAGGCTCTTGTAGAATTTTATTGAAGGCTCGTTCCAGTCAAGTACCGACCAGTCAAAACGGTCACACTTTCTTTCAACAGCAATCTTTGCCAGCCTTGCAAAAATTTGTTTTCCGAATCCTTTACCCCTGTACTCCGGGTTAATGAATATATCTTCAAGATAAAGACATGCCCTGCCCTTAAAGGTGGAGAAGTTGTGGAAGTAAAGAGCAAACCCAACCGGCACAGAATCAAGCTCAGCAATGAGAACCTCTGCCTGTTTCTTTACAAAAAGAGAATCATGAAGAGTTTCAGGAGTGGCTGTTACATCACTCCTCAGTTTTTCATAATCGGCCAGTTCGCATATAAATTCAAAAATCTGCAGAACATCTTTCTCGTTCGCCTCTCTAATGATGAAAGCCATATTTATCTTTTTTTAATATGTACAAAGTTATTAAAAAGAAGAAACCCTCAAATGTATTTTTTACTTACAATCAAGGGTTCTCGATTATCCGGCAGAATTTGTTGGATTTCGTTTTTTAAATTTTCACGCGAATGGGATTTCCAGGATTTGAAACCGCTGTTCTCCCGAAATCCTGGTTGTCGTGGCACGACTCAAAATCACCTCAGTTACCAACACACGGAATAGTAAAGGCCCAACAGGAACGGCAAGGTTACGCTTTCACTTCAATCTTTACCGGAGTAGGGTTTTGAAGATTGTCACTTACAGGACATCTGTTTTCAATTGCTTCTTTCCACTTTTTAAGTGTTTCAGCATCTGCATCACAGTCTGGCTTAATACGTACTTCAATCTGTTTGTAACCCGCACGATCTTCATAGCTAAGCCCGAACAAGCGTGCCGGGTTGAGATCTCCGCTTATGTCTATTTTAACACCCCTCAATTCGAAATTCATCTCTTTAGCAATAACATGAGCCATCACATTAATGCAACCTGCGAACGCTGCAAGTACATACTCAACCGGATTTGCGCCAGTATCTGTTCCGCCCAATTCTGCCGGCTCGTCAACAACTATCTCAAACTGTCTGGCTTTAACGATGGTTTTTGCCTGATTTTCACTGTGAGCTTTCACTCTGAATCTTGAATCTGCCATATTAATTATAAATTTATAAGTTATTATATTTAACAAAAATATGGCAGATTATTTGATAGATAAGATAAAAGGAGAAGCAATTTTTAATGGCAAAAGATGTAAAATTGCAGTTTTAAACCCAGTCAAAGTGGCCGAAAAATATCTGAATCGGATATAACTATGGAAAAGAACATGTTACAGGGAAAAAGTAATTACATATGGATGGAGAATTTAACCGAAAGCGAAAGAGAGATTGTGACAAATGGATCTACTCTACTCACCTACGGTAAGGGGGAAGCAATCATTAAGCAGGGAACACTTGCCTCTCAAATTCTATTTGTCGAAGATGGAATTGCTAAGTTAAATTTCGATTCGGGAGAGAGGGATACAACTTTCAGCTTTGCCACTAACGGAGATTTCATTGGCCTTATGTGCTCTTTCGTCCAAAAAAGGCTGGAGTTCTCGGCAATAGCAATAACCCCTACAACTGTAAGAATAATAGACCGGGACGTTTTTGAATATCTCATAGGGAGCAACGGCAAGTTTGCAGTTTACATTGTGAAACTTATGTCGGAGCTTACCAATGGTGTTGTTCACACCCTCATTACACTAAGTCATAAAAACGTAAACGGGGCAGTAGCCACCTTTCTGCTCACACTATCCAGGCTGTATCAGTCTAATAATCTGCAGATACCTTTTTTTCGCGATGAGATGGCAGATGCACTAGGCTATTCCAAAGAAAGCATTATCAATACACTTTCTACCTTTCATCAGGATAAGATAATAACAATTTCGGGACGTAATCTGGAAATTATACAAAAATCTGCATTAGAAATAATTGCGGAGAAGGGGTAAACGTGAATGCACAGGGTCATGTACACCATAGCATCCGTAATAGCTAATCTGATTTGGTGGTGTACCGGCTGTCTTTTTCAGCTAAAAAAAAAGAAGCAGATTTTTCAATCTGCTTCTTTTTAGTAGCGGAGACAGGACTCGAACCTGTGACCTTTGGGTTATGAGCCCAACGAGCTACCAACTGCTCCACTCCGCGATATATTTCTAATTTGGTATTATCTCTTTTTTGAACGG
>JAAXVX010000054.1 GCA_013335275.1 Bacteroidales bacterium | reverse complement strand
GCTTTTGTGCAAATATTTATCTGTTTATATATTTTTTAGGTCAATAATAATTTTTAATGCTAAAATTTAAAAAAACTATATTTGTCACGTATATAAATAATTGGGATGACCGAACTAATATTTACCAGACATGGCCAGACGGAATGGAATGTTGCGAAACGGATGCAGGGACAGCTTGATTCACCTCTTACAGAGATGGGTCTTTCTCAGGCAAGAGTTTTAGGTTCATATTTAAGAGGAGAGAATATTTCAGTTATTTACTCAAGTTCACTTCCAAGAGCACAGAGAACTTCCACCATAATCCAGCGGGAGACAGGGCTGGATAAATTTATTACTACAGACTCTCTTATTGAAATAGGCCTTGCCGGTCTTGAAGGAAGAACTTTTGCCAGCGCAACGGAAGAGTATCCGGAAAGGATGGCGGCTTTTGCGTCAAGTCCCGCAGATTTTGTTCCGCTGGGGAACGGAGAATACTTCTCAGAAGTGCAAAAAAGAGCTCTTGATTTTATCTTTCCCCTGTTTGAAAAGCATAAGGATGAGACGGTGCTCATTGTTACGCATGCTGTAATACTCAGGCTCATTATGGCGCACTTTGAAAAAATCTGGTTTAACGATTACTGGAAGATTCACGGGTTTTTCTACCCTTGCAGTATATCCAGAGTTATTTTTGACGGACAGACATACGAGGTAGCAGAAAGAAATAGTATCGAATATGCTAAAAGAGGTTTTTAACCGATTATAAACGACTTTTGTCGACAATAAATATTTAAAGAGAGGTAGTAATTCTATCTCTCTTTTTCTTTGTACTGTAAAACCATTTAAATCGTTTATTATGGAAAAGTCGATCAACAGAGTGGAGCTGAGAGGTAATGTGGGATTTGATCCCAGGATTAATTCACTGGAAGAGGGAGTGCAGGTAATGAGGTTGTCGCTTGCAACAAATGAAGCGTTTAAAAATAAAAAGGGGGAGTGGCAGGAGGAGACAATCTGGCACAATATCGTCGCATGGGCCGGAAAAGGCATGCCCGATTTTGCATCAATAAAAAAAGGAAACACCCTTTCGGTTACGGGAAGATTGAAACCGGTACAGTATCAGACGAAAACCGGAGTGGAAAGACACACATATGAGATTGTTGCATTAAGTATAAAACAACACGACATCGAAAAGGGGGAATAAAAATTTTATTGTATTTTTACACAAAATTGGATTGGGAGTCCCGTTAAAGGCTCCCAATCTATAAATTTTGTGAAAATGAGAGAGTTTTACCTGTACAATACATTATCAAGAAAGAAAGAGCTTTTCGAACCACTTCACGCAGGAATGGTTGGTCTCTATGTTTGCGGGCCTACTGTATACGGAGATGCACACCTTGGTCATGCAAGACCCGGAATAACGTATGATGTTCTTGTCCGCCTGCTTAAACATATAGGATACAAAGTGAGATATGTGAGAAACATCACCGATGTTGGTCACCTTGAGAACGATTCCGATAACGGAGAAGACAAAATTGCCAGAAAGGCAAGGCTTGAGCAGCTTGAACCTATGGAAGTGGTCCAGTACTATACGCTAAGATATCATGAGGCAATGAGAATGCTGAACACTCTTCCTCCCAATATTGAGCCAAGGGCATCCGGGCACATAATAGAGCAGATATCACTGGTTAAAAGTATTCTGGACAAAGGTTTCGCATACGAAAGTAACGGGTCTGTATATTTCGATGTTGAAGCGTATAGTAAAAAATACCATTATGGTCAGCTATCCGGCCGTTCCCTCGAAGACCTTCAGGCCAACACAAGGGTACTTGAAGGGCAGAGTGATAAACGCTCGCAGTTCGACTTTGCTTTATGGAAAAAAGCGGCACCTGAGCATATTATGCACTGGCCATCTCCGTGGAGCGAAGGTTTTCCCGGATGGCACGCAGAGTGTTCTGCAATGTCTGCCAAATATCTTGGAGAGTCTTTCGATATTCACGGAGGGGGAATGGATCTGCTTTTCCCGCACCATGAATGTGAACTTGCCCAAAACACAGCCTCCCGGGGCAACGGAGGAGTCCGTTACTGGATGCATAACAATATGATTACCATTAACGGACAAAAAATGGGGAAATCGCTTGGCAATTTTATTACTCTGGAAGAGCTATTTACAGGGTCCCATAAAATTCTTGTGCAGGCATACACCCCTATGACAATACGCTTCTTCATACTTCAGGCGCATTATCGCAGCACTCTTGATTTTAGCAATGAAGCCCTGCAGGCTGCGGAGAAGGGGTTAAAAAGACTCATTCTGGCAGGAAAAGATGCCGCAAAGCTTAAAGTTGCAGAGGGAAGTGCCCCTGTGGAAGGACTTGCCGCGCTCAAAGAGGGTATTTATTCTGCATTATGCGACGACCTAAACACACCAATAGCTATTGCCCATCTTTTTGATGCTGTGAGAATTGTAAATACCGCAAAGGAAAAACAGACATCTGTTACCAAAGAGGATAAGGATACGCTTATGTTGTTGTTTGACGGTATTGCAGGAGACGTGCTTGGTCTTATTGACGAACAGGCCTCATCCGGTGCCGGAGATGTACTTACTGGAATTGTTGAGATGATTCTTGATGTAAGAAAAGATGCAAAGACAAAAAAGGATTTTGAAACAAGTGATAAGATAAGAGAGAGACTGAACTCTCTTGGTGTTCAGATTAAAGACACCAAGGAGGGTACTGAGTGGAATTTAAACTAACACCATAATAGCTCTTTAACATGAAAAGAAGAGATTTTTTCAAGTACCTCTCCCTGGGAGGAGCAGGTCTCGCTTTTAACCCGGTAGTAAAAGCAGCAGAATCGTCACCGCTTTTTGCCGTAGATGACAAGCCGGCTACAAATATAAAAGATGCAATTGCTGTTCCGCGTGTAAAAAATTCAATGCCAGGGCTATTCCCCGGCAAGGTAGTAAAAGTTGTAGATGAAAAATCGGTAATTGACGGGGTCCCTTCACCGGAGGCTGCATACAACATGCTTAAAGAGAGTATGCTTCGCCTCACCGGAGAAAAGAGTCTCAAAAAAGCCTGGAGAAAATTTGTTTCCCCAAAAGACGTAGTTGGCTTGAAAGTCAATCCTGTTGCCGGCAAACTTCTAACGACATCTCATGCTGTTACCGGAGCCGTTATTAAGCAACTTGAGGAGGCAGGAATTCCTCGTAAAAACATCGTTATCTGGGACAGACGCGAAATGCAGCTTCAGGAAACAGGGTATACTCAGGATAAATATCCCGGCATAACAATTACCGGAACCGAATGTCAGGACGAAAAGGGCGGTTATTATAATATGGAGGGAAAACTCTATGCCGAGGAGAGAGTTGACAAGAACCAGTACTTTTTTGCAGATGTAGTAGGCGAGTACGACGCTTATACTATACCATTCATGGTTAACGGAGGCAAGGAGTCATACTTCACAAAAATTGTAACAGAAAAGGTAACTAAAATTATCAATCTGCCGATTCTCAAAAATGCAGGCCGTTCAACCACTCTTTGTATGAAAAACCTTGCCTTTGGTTCTGTCACAAATACAGGCCGGCTTCACACAAAACTCTGGCACGAAACATCTGCCTATGTTTGTGCATTCCCGCCTTTACGCGACAAAGTGGTTCTTAACATTGTCGACGGACTGATAGGATGTTATGACGGAGGCCCGTCTGCCGTTCCTCAGTTCATATGCAATTACAATATGATGTTGGTAGGAAGCGACCCTGTTGCTGTTGACCGTATTGGTCTGGATATAGTAACAAAGAAGAGAATCGCAGAAGGCATTCAAAAAGAAGATATTCCTTCTTCCGGCCGATTTTTGGAATTGGCGCAGGAGCTTAAACTTGGAATAGGAGACCGCACAAAAATTGAACTAATCGAGCATAATATTTAATAATACTCCAAATCTTTTTCCATGATTAGAAAGAATTTCATTCTCCTTATTGCTTCTTTGGCCTTTTATTCAGGGCTGTATGCTCAGAATGGTTCGTCAGATTTCTCTCCTTCGGACATAAAAATAACCAGAGAGCGGGATTTTACCGGAACAGCCCTTTATGGCTTTATGAACGGCGGCAGCGACCTTTTTCTGGAGTACGGTTTTCGGGATTTAAAAGCACTGGAAATTACGTATAAAGGGGTTCCGTTCACTGTTGAAGTTTACAGAATGCCATCTCCGGAAGACGCTTTTGGTATTTATTCACAGCATACATTTAAATGCATTCCTGCAGATTCCCGGTTTTATCTCGATTGTACCTCTGTCAGGCAGTTTCAGGCTGCAGAAGGCAATCTCTACATTTCCGTAGTCTTTGACCCGGCCTCTCCAATGGCAAAGGATTTTGCATACTTAATTGCTAAGCATTATACGACACTTTACGGCTCGGGCGGGAAACCGGCAATACCGGACCAGATTGCGGGCCTTATGAATCCAGGCGATGAAAAGTCTTTAACTCTCAAATATGCAACCGGCCCCATTTCGCTTTCCAATGTTAATTCATCACTAATGCCTCTTCTTGAAGAAATGAAAGGATACAAGGCATGGATTCTAAAGGGCAAGGGAACCGGAGACATAATTTTAATCCGTTTTGTTTCTTCTGAAGATTTTTCTGCCTTTAGCAAAGGGTTAACATCATCCGGAGAGGACAAACCGGCAGAAATTCTCTCCTCGGGAGAAAATGCTATGCTTTTAAGAATGAAATAACTTGTGCTATAATTAGCAAATTCTATACAGGAAGGGTTACGATAAATCGTGACCCTTTTTTAATCTCGGATTCTATTGTGAGAGTTCCTTTGTTTTTTTCAATGAATTCCTTACAGATAAGCAATCCAAGACCTGTACTCGGTTCTCCGTCTGTACCGGTGCGTCCGGTTTCTACGTTTAGGTGAAACAAGGTGTCAATCATCTCTTTGCTCATGCCAATTCCATTGTCTTCAATAATGATTTCAATCTTGTCGTCAGCTTTAATCCTGGCAGAAAGACATACCCGGCCACCTTTGGATGTAAATTTGAGAGCATTTGAAACCAGATTTCGGATAATCGACTGAAGCATATTCTTATCTGCATACACTTCTGTTTCATCGGGAATTTCAATAACGAATTCAATGTTTTTTTCTTCAGCGGTATGCTTAACCAATTCCATGTATTCAAGAGCAATAGATTTGAGGTTAATTTTTCTTGGATTGAAAGGTATTGTCCCCTGCTGAACCCTTGACCATTGAAGCAAATTATCAAGCAGCCGGTATAAACTGCTTGCAGAGCAATTAAGATTTACAGCACACTCCTTGATTTCTTCCTTCGTGAACATATCGTGCTCTTCTGCCATTAACGATGTGAGACCTAAAAAACTGCTGAAAGGTCCTCTCAGGTCGTGTGCAATAATTGAAAACAATTTGTCTTTTTCCAGATTGAGCTTTTGCAATTCGCGATTCTTGTCTGTAAGCTCGTGCGTCTGGTCTTCAACCTTTTTTTGAAGTAATTCCCTGTCCTGCCTGAATTTTCTTTCCCTGAGTTTAATAAAGGAGTAAAGCAAGAATAACGCAAACACGGTAATTGACATATAAAACCACCAGGTGTTCCACCAGGGCGGATAAATCCGGAAAGGATAGCTCACTTCATCGCTTGATTCTCCATCCCCTGAAACCGCTTTTATTTTAAAAACATATTTCCCGGGATTCAGATTGTCGAATGATACCTCAGTCTTGTCGGAAGGAGAGCTCCAGCCTTTATCCCTGCCTTCAAGCATATGGAGATATTTTACATTCCGCATCTGCGAGTGCGTAATTCCAATATAACTGAATGTGATGTAGTTCTGGTTGTGTTTTAAGGCAAGATCCACCGGAACATCGTACCATTTAGCAATGTCTCTGAAGTGAATTTTATTAATATTTACTCCGTTCTGAAGTGTTACAGATGTGTCTTTGTTCTCCGAGATAACCTTCCATGGCACATTTTCATTAAAGAGCCTGATATTTGTAATTTTAAGGTTCGGAGGAACAGTCTTTTCGGTACGATTTTCTCCGTGGTACGCAATAAGCCGGTCCTGAGTTCCTATCCAGATTGTCCCTTTTTTGTCTTCCATCAATGCTCCGATATTGCACCTCGTCCCTGAAAAACCGTCTTCAATACCAAAACTGTTTATAAATATTTCCCTTTTTGAAGAGTCTATCTCTTCAATGCTTTTCCTTTTTATAAAGTGAAGGTATGAGTTAGACCCTGCCCAAAGGTTTCCTTTGGAATCGATTAACATGCTTACCACGTAATTGTTTTTTAGCCCGCTCTCATCCAGATATCTGATGAATGTTTTCCCGTCATACCTTACGATGCCATCTCCGTTTGTTCCAAACCAGATATTTCCCAGTCTGTCTTCTATTACGCAATTAACGGTATCGCTGTAGAACCCGGTTGATTTGTTGAAGTGCGTGAAGTTTTTCCCGTCAAATTTTGTAGCTCCTCCACCGGCCGTTCCAAACCACATATTGTCTTTGCTGTCCTGAAAAATTGATTTAACGTGATTGCTGCTTAGACCCTGTTTCTTTGCGTAAGTTGTAAAATCTTTTCCGTCAAATTTTGTAACCCCGTGGAAAGTTGAGGCTACCCAAATATTCCCCGTTTTATCGCAAAAAACCCTTATGGCACTATTGCCTATAAGTCCCTGTTCTTTTTTGTATGTATAAGTATTAGTGCCATCATAAACAGATACACCTCCGTTGTCTGTTGCAAACCAAATCCTGCCGTTTTTATCTATATCCATTCCTAAAACAGAGCTGCTGCCAAGTCCCTCCTGTTTTCCGAATATCCGGTAGTTTGGCTTTAACACCCCCCCCTTTTCCTGTTCAGAGAAAACCGTCACATATCCGGTATAAGTTCCGAACCATATATTATCCGATTTGTCTTCGATAATTGCATCTACTTTATTGTTGTTAAATCCCTCAAAATCAGTCATGTGAAAAAACAACCTTCCGTCGAAACGGATAAGTCCCGCACCACGGGTTCCGAACCATATATTTCCATTCGAATCCTGCAAAGAGCAGCGAATTGCTTCTGCAACGAGACCATCATTAATTCCATACTGACGGAAATATTTCCCGTCGAATTTTGTGATGCTGCCGTTTGCATTCCCAAACCAAAAGTTCTTTTTATCGTCCTGCAGAATACTTCTTATTGAGTTACTGCCCAGGCCCTCTTTTGTTGTGTAATGATAAAAATCAGTCCCGTCATACTTGATAATTCCTTCAAAGGCAGTGTTTATCCAGATGTTTCCGTCTGCATCCCTGAACAGGGATGATATATGATTCAAAGGCATCCCCTCTTTTATCGAATATGAATAAAAACTTTTCCCGTCATAAACTGATATGCCTCCACCGTATGTTGCCAGCCACATTTTACCATATTTATCCTGAATTATCGCTCTTATTTCATTGGCGCCAAGACCCTGTGTAACAGTATAGTTTGTAAAACTTTTCCCGTCATACATTGAGAGGCCTTTCTTTGTTCCCAACCAGATGTTGCCGGAGTTGTCCTCAAAAATACAGTTGACAATGTTGCCAGGCAGCCCGTCCTTATCGGTAAAGGTAACAAGGTACCGGCCGTCGTACCTGCTTATTCCCCCGTTAAAAGTTCCGAACCAGATATTTCCCTTTGAATCCTCAAACAAAGAGTTTATAACATTATTGTTTAGACCTTGTTTGGTTGTGTAATGATAAAAGTATTTTCCGTCATATTTTGTTAATCCGTTATCTGTTCCGAGCCAAAGATTCCCGGATTTGTCCTGAATAAGACACCTCACCTGATCGTGCCTTAATCCCTGAAATCGTCCGAAATAGAAAAAATTAGATGGATTTATGTCTTTGAAAAACGGGTCTTTTACAATTACCGGTTCAGGTTCTTCGCACAAAATGGTTTTTTCTGCAGTTTTAATAACGTTAGGTTTGGTGAAGCCGCTTGTGCTAATCTCCCTTTTTACAGGAGGCAGGGTTACCAGCTTTTTTGGCGCAGAAGCCGAAAGCATGGTTGAGCCCACAGATTTCTCTTTAAGGTTTCCCGTTTTTATCGCTGTTGGTTTGCCGGCCGGGACAATTGTCGGCGGGATAATGCTGTCTTTTGGGACAACATATCCGGTCGCTTCAATTATTAAAGGTTTGGAAGAATTCTCTTTTTCTTTAGGTTGTCCTCCGCTACAGGCAGATAGCAAAAAAAAGAGCCCCCATAACAGGAGTTCTTCAATTATATGTTCCCTGAAATAATATTTCATGCTAACAATTT
>JAAXVX010000053.1 GCA_013335275.1 Bacteroidales bacterium | reverse complement strand
TACCTCACTCCCGCCGTAAGAGGCAGTGAGATATTAAAAATATTGAAATCGACCAGAATATCGCTTCCTCCCGAAATCATGTGTCTGTTTCTGTCCATTCCATGACTGTATGCCCAGTCAAAAAAAGGAATAATCTGTACCCGTTTAAGGTAAAGGAGCCAGGAAAGAGTAGCGTTTCCAAGGTTCACCGGAATTGCATAATCTGTAAATACCGATGCATAAGTTATGCTGAAATGTGTATCATAGCCTCTTGGAGAAGGAGCTATGTTTTTCATAAGATATTTCTTGCCATTGTATATCTGCCTCTGAAAGGCAGCTGAAATTTTTAATCCCTGATTCTTGAGAAGGCCCGGAACATAAGAATATACATTTGCATAAAAAGTTGAACCGAAATTTTCACCGGAAAAAGGCATGGAATTATACTGGACATTAACCCCATAACCCCATTTCGGGAAAATATTTCTGTTGGTCATTCTGAGCATCTGATAATACTGTATTCCCAGCACATAATGCTGATAATCGAGATATTTCCTTTTTTCAAGAGAATAATAGGAGTCTGTCGAATAACGCCAGGCAAGTCTTGGAATTATCCCGCGCACCCATCCGCCCCTGTTTAAATTAAATGGGAGATAGACCAATACCGAGGCGTTAAAAACAGGAGAACCCGCTATTGTATCAGCCACCATAACCGGGTGAAACGGATCTTCGGATATAAGTCTTATTTTTTGCCTGAATCTGTCGTTATAATCTGCCTCTATCTCAAAAACGGGATAGAGCCCGCTGTATGTAAACTTTGCATGACCCGTATGAAAACCGTTATGGTATGAATATCCAAGCATAGAAGTAGCCGTACCAAGCGAATTCTGTGAATATACAGTTGCTCCGGGGGAAACAAGTTCATAGAAATTATCGTAGGATACATTTTTAAGGTTGTCAATGTTAAAATATACAGGCATCCACGAATGAATGCGGAAAAGATGGTCGCCTTTCTGATATGGCCTTGAAGCAAATTTATCTACTCCGGCAAAAGAGATTGTATCAATATTAAAATTCGCCTGATTTGATATTTCATCTGCAAGGAAATATCTGTGCGGTTTTGAAAAGTATGCAAATTTCCACTCCAGCGAGTCGGCGGGTACAGACACCAGGCCAAATCCGGTTTTGGAAAAATTGGAATAATAGAGAGCATCTTCTGCTGCAAAGTAGAAAGGCGATATTGCCGCGAGTGGCGAATTTGTGAGACGCCGCAGAATTTTTATCTGAGGGTCGTACTCGAAAAGTTCGTTCACTCCTTCCATATCGCTTTCGAAAAGCAGGCTCTCTTTAAAGCGGCTAAGTCTTGTAATGTTCTGGTGTTGTTCGTCAACTTCACGCTCCCACACCCCCTTATCCGGTTCAATTTTAAATATTCCCAATCCGTTTTCTGTAATTACAGTCGAGTAGATTATCTGCCCAATCTGAACCGATTCTTTAATCTGCCCGTTATGAGGTGCCCGGAATCTCTTGATAATGTTGCCATTTTCTACATCTAGAAGAACAAGGCTGGAAGAACCAGTTACAGGGTATTCCGCGGCAATTATCGTCTGCCCGGAGGCTGATACGACCGGGTTGAAAACAGACAACCCATTTGTAAGTCGTCTGATTTTTCCCCTTTTTATATCATATTCCATTAAATCGGAAAAGCTCTCTTGTTCCCATCTCAGAGCAGGAATCTGTTCTGTCCAGTAAATTTTGCCGTTACAAAAAGACAATTCACTGCTCAAAATGCCTAAAAATGAGATTGTCTCCTCTTCTCCCGAACTGTTTATTTTTATCAGGCGGTTCGTTTCGTTCAAGTCACTTTTGACTGCAAAAATTGTATCTCTGGAAAGAATTATCGCCGAGCGGTAAGATATATATTCATTTTTATTGCCTGTAATCTCTTTTATGCCGGTGAACGGGGCTCTTAAAGAATCTTCCGTTCTCCAGTGACGAACCATCAACTGGGTTGTCTCCTCTAAATTTCCTGCAATTTTTTCCCCGGTTACCTTCTTGTATGATATTGAAGCGTTTCTTGGATTGTAAAAATTATTAACGAGGCTTTCTGTCAGCTCCCCCATGAAATCATATTTGGATGTCCGGAACCGGATTGAAGAATTTATCAGATATCCAAGGCTATATTCGTCCGGAGTGTACTTTTTGTATGAGCCGAACGCCCATTGTGGATAATTTCTGTAATCTCCTTCCAAAAAAGCCGCTTTGTAATATACCAGATGCAGAGGGTCTCTTCCCCGTCCGGAGAAGGACAATTCCGTTTCTGATACAACAGCATCGCCTTCAAGAGCCCATTTGTTTATAAAAATTCCGGCCCCAATACCTTGTGCCTGCTCACCAATTAACCACGACAAAGGTTTGAAAACACCCCTTTCAAATTTTGTCATTTGAGCAATGTGCCTGCTTTCGTGTATTACGAGTTGTTTCTCCCAGTTTTGAGAATAGCTGCCGATTGAAGGAGGACGGGTAATGAATTCTGCTCTTTTTGGTGCCCAGGAAACCAGACCATTACTCATAACACTGTACGGGTGGAGCACTACAGGAATCCGCCTGGGTTTGGCTCTCAGCGGAAGGTTAACGGCATCTCTGGAAGATTCGAGAATTAATGCATATCTTCTTGCAAGAGAATCTACTTCCCGCGGATAAATAATATCGTACCATTCTGTTTTAATATACCGCCATTCTGCCCGCGCCGGATCACTTCCGGATGAGTAATATTGAGCAAAAGATGTATTAACAGAGAGTAAAATCAGCAAAAATGAAACAAGAATCGTTAATTTACGGTTCATCTATTTCCTATTTATGTCGCGAAGGTAACAATTTATGAATTATATTTGTTGCCGCATATCATATATAATTATCAACATGGATATTGTATTTCAGGTTTTAAAACTCCTCGGATCTATCGGCCTTTTTCTCTATGGCATGACTCTTATGAGCGAAGGGCTGCAAAAGGTTGCCGGAGAGAAGATGCGCAATGTTCTTGCTGCGATGACTTCAAACTCTTTTAAAAGAGTTTTAACCGGGCTTTTCATTACATCAATTATTCAGTCTTCCAGTGCAACTACGGTTATGGTTGTGAGTTTTGTAAACGCCGGTTTGCTCACTCTCACACAATCCGTCGGGGTTATTATGGGAGCAAACATCGGAACAACAGTCACAGCATGGATTATATCTTTGCTTGGGTTCAAATTTGACATCTCCATGTTTTCAATCCCATTAGTGGGAGTTGGATTTGTTTTGATGATGTTCAAATCCAAGAAGAAAAAGTCGATGGGAGAATTCGTGATTGGATTTGCTCTGCTTTTCCTTGGTCTTACTTTTCTGAAAGATTCTGTTCCCGACCTTAAGGCAAATCCCGAAATATTCGCCTTTTTACAGCAATGGACAAATTATGGTTTCGGCTCAGTATTGATATTTGTGCTTATTGGTACTATCCTCACAATGATTATGCAGTCTTCTAGTGCAACAATGGCTCTTACTCTTGTTATGGCAAGCTACGGATGGATTCCTTTCGAACTGGCCGCTGCAATGGTACTTGGGGAAAATATCGGAACAACAATAACTGCAAATATTGCTGCCGCCGTAGCTAATGTCTCGGCCCGGCGAGCGGCACTGGCGCATACTGTTTTCAATGTTTTCGGGGTAATCTGGGTTCTCACGCTTTACAAGCCGGTTATGTTTGTCGTTGCCAAAATAACAATAGCCGTTTTCTCTATTGACCCATATACAAACTCCGAGGCTATATTATACGGGATATCATTCCTGCATACTCTTTTCAACACAACTAACACACTTATTTTAGTATGGTTTACACCACAAATAGTGAAATTAGTAACCAAGGTTATCAAGTCTAAAGATGCCGAAGAGGTGTTTCGGCTTAAGTACATTCAGGGCGGTGTCTTAAGTACTGCCGAACTATCCCTTAGTCAGGCAAAATACGAAATCGTAGATTTTGCAAAACTTAGCAAACAGCAGTTTGTTTATGCCCGGGAGGCACTGAAAGTATGTGAAACGGATAAGTTTGAAGAACTTTACAATAAGCTTGAGCATTATGAGCAAATAACAGACAAGGTAGAACTGGAGATTGCAAATTACCTCAACAATGTTGCCGAAGGACAACTGAGCGAAGAGAGTGCAAGAAGACTTCAGGCAATGTATACTATAATCAGTGAAATTGAGAGTATAGGAGATTCCGGATACAATATTGCCAGAATCCTCAATCGAAAAAAGATACACGGAAAGAGCTTTACCCCGGACATGGTTAACAAGCTTGATCATATGTTTGTAATCCTTGAAAAGGCATTTGACAATATGATTGAAAATCTGGATAAAGGATATACAAAAATTGAAGGAATATCAAAAGCTGTAGACTCTGAGGAAGAGATAAACGAGTACCGGAACATTCTTAAAGAAGAGCACCTTCTAAGCCTTGAGCATAACAAATACAACTACCAGACAGGTGTCTACTATATGGATGTTGTTGCCGAATGTGAAATGACCGGTGACTATATCATTAATGTTTCAGAAGCAATTATTGAAATTCAATAAAATGAAAAAATTTTTTATTGTACTGTTTCTTGCATCCTCTTTTGCAGGATACTCCCAAAACGACTCAATAACTCTCGTAAATGGCAAGTGGAAAGAAAGTACAATTGCAACCGGCGTTATTTACAAGTTTATTCATTTTGAAAACAAAGAGTTGTTTGAATCAAACCAGTATATTTCCATTATTGAAATCGGAAAATCATCCGGGGCAACTCTTGAACTGTTTCCAAGTCCGGTTCTGAAAGAGACCAGTAAAATGGCAGCCGAAAACGGTGCTCTGGCAGCAATAAACGGATCTTTCTTTAAGTTCAACTATAATTACAATACCGAAGACTATAACTCTGTAGATTATATCCGAAAGAACGGGAAAAACCTGGCTCCCAATACAATAGTAAACAAGCAAAGATCTATGCATCAGCTTGGTGCCCTTGCTTTCTACAACAAGGAGCTGTATATAATTAAAGCAGACGAAATAAAGGAGTGGGAGAAATATATTCAGGCGCAGGATGTTTTAACTACCGGTCCTATTCTTCGCGTGGGAGGAGTTGACGAAAAACTTTCCGGTTCCTCTTTCTACACAACCAGGCACCCAAGAACGGCAATTGCAAAAAGGGGTGACGGAACAATAATGCTGGTTACCATTGACGGAAGAAACGAAAAATCAAACGGCGTATCAATCAAAGAGCTCCAGAGTATATTAAGATGGATGGGAGCTTCCGATATAATCAATCTTGACGGGGGCGGTTCCACTACGATGTATATCGAAGGATATTCCGACAACGGAGTTGTCAATCATCCAACCGACAACAAATTATTCGACAATAAGGGGGAAAGAAAGGTGGCAAATGCCATATTACTGTTCCGTCCAAAAAAATAAATGGAAAAAGAGAGAGTGCTTTTTATTTATACCCGAATCTCCACTTTTATAAAAGGCGATTTGGATATTCTGGGAAAAAAATTCCCGGTAACCTCTCTCGTAGTTGACAATTCATCAAAAATCAAACAGGCAATTTCCATAACAAACGAGTTTTTCTATTTGTTATTCAATATTTTAAGATACGACATAGTCTATATATGGTTTGCAGACTATCACTCATTCTTTCCTGTCCTGTTTTCAAAACTATTTCGGAAAAAAGTATATCTGGTTATAGGAGGATATGATGTATGCCGTGTAAAAAAATGGGGTTACGGAAGTTTTTCAAATCCTGTCCGCGGCTTTATGACCCGCTACTCAATAACCAATGCATCTCTCAATCTCTGCGTCTCTCAATATATTGAGCGGGTTGCCCGGGCTATTTCTCCGTTTTCTAAAAGGGAAATTCTTTACAACGGTATCGTATTTTCAAGCGATTCCGTAAACGGCACTGAAAATTCCTGTGATTCAAAAGAGAGACTGGTTCTGTGTGTTGCCCTCTCTTCAACACCTCAAAGCTTTTTTATTAAGGGAGTGGACCGTTTCATTAATGCCGCAAAGTCACTTCCGGATATTCCATTCACAATTATTGGCATAAACGGAGAAAAATTAAGCCATCTTATTGGCGAAGTTCCGGCAAATCTGAAAATAATACCAAAAGTTGAACATCGCGAACTAGCAGCATATTATCAAAAAGCATCTGTTTACTGTCAGCTTTCCCGAAAAGAGAGCTTTTCCCTCGCATTAGCCGAAGCAATGTATCATGACTGTATTCCTGTCATTTCAAATACCGGAGGCATGCCGGAGGTTACCGGAGGGCTTGGAAAAACGGTTTCAGGGAATGATGTTGCCGAAACGGCATCTGCAATAAAAGAGGCCATCGAATCGAATACATCGTGTGTATTCAGGGAAAGAGTTGAAGAAAAATTTACGGCTGAGCTTAGAGAGAAAGAGCTTTTAAATATCCTTTTAAAGAGATAACAAAAATTTTAAAAGCAATCTGTAAAGCCTGAACAGGAGGGTGTTCCCTTTTGTGGAAAGTTTTAAGAGTATTCTGTACTGAATCTTTTTCTCGGGATTTTTACCGTCTTTTATCGAAGAATTAATTTCCGGGAAAAGGCTCAATGCAATATCAAGTTCTTTGCCGGATATACCCGGATGAATAATCATTTTTCTTTTTGTAATGGTCTTGTATGACAGAAATTCATCTTCCATTGAAATTCCCATCTCTTCAAAACGGCTTTCCAGCATTTTCAATGTGTTTGCGATAAGTTTCAGGTGGCCAAAACTTACCGATTCCGAATTTGAATTATACAAAACATAGTGAACAAGGGCATCACTTACAAAATCTATTTTTTTTGCATGTAAAACAAGCAGAGGAGAAGCAGAAAGGTCATCTCTAAGGTTGCTTTCGAACGGAATTCCTGCCCTGTCAAAAAGCTCCCTTTTAACAAGCTTATTCCAAAGAGCGGATGGCCTTTCACCCCGGAGCATTTCCTTTACATAGTCTGTTTTATCTTTATCCGAAATCAATGGATGATCTGCTGACGATGTTTCAATTTTTGAACTTCCGGAAGGTCTCTCTTTGAAAAAATTACAGATAACCATATCGGAAGAAGACGCTTTAGCTATGTTAATAAGTCTTTCCAGCAAATCCGGTTCGAAGTAATCGTCCGAATCAAGGTGAATGATAAACTCACCGCCTGAAGCCAGCATACCATTTTGCCTTGAAAGAGAAACTCCTTGATTACATGTATTAGTAACTACCTTGTAACTTTTCGCATAATTAGTAACAACTCCGTTGTTGTTACTGTATTTATGATACTTAAGCGCATTAATGGCTTTTTCAATGCTATCATCTCCCCCGCAATCATCTACAAGTATGATTTCAAAGTTTTTATACGTTTGCGCAACCAGAGATTCAACCGACCTCCCGATATAGCCGGAAACTTTATATACCGGCATTATAACTGATATGCTGAAATCTTTTTCTGTCATAATTTTGCTGCAATAAAGATAGAGGATTTTGAGTTCATTTTCTAATACGGCATAACGGATTACATAAAAACAAAAAGAGGCTGCCCTTTTAGACAGCCTCTCAGCAATTTACGTTGACCTACCAGGATTCGAACCTAGACTGACTGAACCAAAATCAGTAGTGCTACCATTACACCATAGGTCAATAGGTTTACTTTTGAGGGTGCAAATATATCGCTTTTTTTAAAAAGTCCAAAATTTTTAAAGAAACTTGAATTGAAGGACCGTTTCTCCGTAGTAATGGTACAAGATAACCCAGAACGCAAACCTCACCGCTTTACCAACCAGCATATAAATTGCACACTTTGTAAAGTTCACGCGGTAAAACCCAAGCCCTACTGCCAAAAAATCTCCAACAAAAGGCATCCAGCTGAAAAATGCAATGAGACTTCCATATTTGTCAATCCAGTGTTTCTGCTTCAACATACTCTCTTCCTTTATCTTAAACCACTTTTCAATCCAGTCCCATTTTCCAATGTGACCAATATAGTAGGAAGTGAGCCCTCCAAGCCAGTTGCCAATTGTTGCCGAAAAGAAAGAGAGAATGGGGTCCACTCCGGCCAGAAGCATCCCTACAAGAAGCACATCCGAGCTGAATGGGATTACAGTAGCTGCCAGAAAAGACCCGATAAAAAGTCCTATAAATCCATAATCCTGCAGTAACTCCAGCATAACTACCTTTTACTTTTGAAAAAATCTTTAACAATTACGGAGCATTCTTTTTCAAGTATGCCG
>JAAXVX010000321.1 GCA_013335275.1 Bacteroidales bacterium | reverse complement strand
TTGCTATCCCCTGGTCATTTTCAGGCAGCTCTATAGTTACGGATACGTTTGCCGGCAGCCGGAGTTTCATGAGGTTACAATATCCTTCTACAAACTCGAGCTCTTTTTTTAACGGAATTTTTTCTCTTGATGCTTCATACAACTGATATCTCAGCATCTCGCCAAGACTGTGGACTGCATACTGAGCCTGATCCTGGTTAAACGCAATCAATGCATAAATATTATTGAGAGAATTAAAAAGAAAATGGGGGTTCAGCTGGCTCTTCAGTTGCAGAAGTTCGGCCGCAGTATTTTCTTTTTCAAGTTTCTGCATTCTCGATTGCATCTCATACCAGCGCCCGGTCATTTTAACGGCAACACTCACGCAAACCACCAATGTCTGCATAATAATATTTATAACCATCGGCATCACCATCCCGTCCCCCGGCGGAGGGCCGTCATGCGGTTTGGGCTCGAAGACCATAAAGGCATCTCTGACCAAATATGACAAATAGCTTGAAATAAGGATAATTACTAAATTCCAGAAAATGAATTTTGAAATATTCTTATTAAACAGATATCGATGAATGAGGAAGTGATAATTGACATAAAAAATTAATATAAAAGCCAGAGGCATTAATAACGCACCAATGCCATGGTTCATGTTTATTGGCTCTCCCCTTAATATTGCAAAAATATAGGGCATGGAAATAACCCCTCCCCAAATGAAAAAGTGGATGAAAATCTGAATTTTTTTGTTTGTTTTTGGCAACATAACAGGAGTATTTATATGTGAAGATACAGATTTTAATAATTATTCGTAGCGGAGTGCAACAATAGGGTCCAGTTGTGAGGCTTTTTTTGCAGGATACCAGCCAAAGAAGACTCCGGTGGCAAAGCATACAAAAAACGAAAGGAGTATTGATACTATATTAACAATGAATGGCCATCCAAGTATGGACGAAATAATAAAAGTAAGAAGTATTCCAAACAGGATTCCCACGATTCCTCCAATTAAGGAGATGATTATCGACTCAGTGAGAAACTGCATGAGAATATCCCACTTTAAAGCACCTATTGCCATTCTGAGGCCGATTTCCTTGATGCGTTCTGTAACTGTGACATACATAATATTCATGATTCCTATTCCTCCCACAATGAGCGATATTGCCGCAATGGCAGCTAAGAGAGCTGTGAGCATTCCGGTTACATTGGAAATCATGGAAAGCATCTCTGCCTGTGTCCTTATTTCAAAATCGACTTCGTCCGTTGGCTGCAGTTTGTGAGTTCTTTTAAGGATATTGGTCATTTCTGTAACTGCATTGGCCGAGCGTTCTTCCGATACTGCATTTGCAAATATTGTGTGATAGTGGGTTATTGCAAGTATCCGTTTCTGAACGGTTGTATACGGGAGGTATACAATGTTATCCTGATCCTGCCCCATGGCGTTTTGCCCTTTGGCCTCCAGTATTCCTATGACTTTAAGCGGAATATTGTTGAATCTTATAAACTGACCAACAGGATAAGTGCCATCTGCAAAGAGTTCGTCTACAATTGTTTTTCCTATTATGCACACTTTTGCAGCATTGTCCACATCGTTTTGGGAAAAGAGTATACCTCTGTCCAGATTTATTTCCCTGATGGAGAAAAAGGGGATATCCACCCCCTGCAGAGTAGAAGGAGTGTTGTTTGTCCCGTATACCAGCTGTCCGTTTGCATTCACAGACGGAGAGACGGATTTTATCTCTTTTGCCTCTTTTCTTATTGCTTCTACATCCTCTTTGGTTAAAGACTTTGCATTGGAAGAACCCATACTCACTCCCCCCTGCCTCTGTGAAGCGGGGGAGATGAAAATCATATTTGAGCCGGTTGAAGAAATTTCATCCCGGATGTTTTGTGTTGATGCCTGTCCAAGGGCAATCATAGCAATAACAGATGAGATGCCTATAATAATGCCCAACATTGTTAATATGGCCCTTGTTTTATTTCTTATAAGTGCCCTGTATGCTATTTTTATATAATTGTACCATTTCATAATTAATATCGTTTTACTGGTCACTTACATCTAAGATGGGTAACTGTGATAAAGCCTCTTCTGCCGAAAGCTGAACTACGGGAGTGTCGCTCACAATCAGCCCGTCTTTAAGGCGAATGGCCCGGGTTGTAAAATTTGCAATGTCGGGCTCGTGTGTTACAAAAACAATACACTTTCCTTCGGAATTCAGCTTTTGAAACAGCGTCATAATTTCGTATGATGTACGTGTATCCAGATTGCCTGTAGCCTCGTCTGCAAGAATCAAAACAGGATCGTTTACCAATGCGCGGGCGATGGCAACCCTCTGCTGCTGCCCGCCGCTTAGCTGATTTGAATAGTGCCGGCTTCTTTCGCTTAGC
>JAAXVX010000320.1 GCA_013335275.1 Bacteroidales bacterium | reverse complement strand
CATGAGTTGACGCCGCCACTGCTAACAGTTAAGAATGGCCCGCTCATTTTTGCGATATTCCCGTTTATGCCATATGTTGCTCTAGCAGCTAAACGATCCAGCCATTCAATATTTAATTTTTTGAATGTGTATTGAAGCCCCAGCGACCATAAAGGACGATATTGATATTTTGGATCGGTTCCAAACAAATTGGATTGGTCCATACGGATACTGGCAGTGGCAACGAGACGATTGCTATACGAATACGAGGCATTGCCGTAAAAAGAAATGTATCTGTTTTCGGCATATGAAAACCCCGGGTCTCTTCCTGCAAATGAGAAAGAACCACCAATCGCCTGAGTATTTGTTAATGGCTTTGACAACATTTTTTCATCAATAACCTTATATGCAAGACTGTTGTCGTCGTACCCTACTTTATATGTTCCCACGCTGGAACCCATAACCCTCCTTCGTTCTCCGCCTGCTATTACATTAATGACGTGTTTGTCCAGAATGGTCTTGTTGTAATTTAGCTGGGCACGCATTGTATAGGAATTATTGTCACCCCGCCTTTCAATAACCTGGCCTCCTGTAGGAATATTGTTTGTCACAATCCCGTCAACTATCTGGGTTGCATTGTTCACCATACTTTTAACATACCAGGATTCTTTATCATAAAGCATTTTACTGCTGTTGTAACCTAAATCCTTTTGATATCTTAAGTCTAACGATAATTCTTTTGAGAACCGGATGTTAAAATTTAAGTTCATATTAAGATAATTATCTTCGGATATCTGGCGCTCTTTTCTTAATTCATCTATAGGATAGTAGCTTTCATCCATTAAATTAAGACTTTTAAGCCGGTCAATTTCTGCTTGCGACTTAAGCTGGTACCATGGAACCGGATTTCCGGCTTCGTCTTTATAGACTAAATATGAAGCCTTGCTTCCTCCGTATATGCTCATCCCCGAAAACCCGGTGAAGTTATCTGCTTTTGTCCTGCTTCCCAGAATACCAACATCGGCACGCAACCACTTATAAAGATTAAATGTGTTTTTTAAATTGAAACCTACACGGTCATTTGATTGAATTCTTTCGTACGGTAAATTCTGAAGGTAATTGAAGGACAGTGCGTATTTGTATTTTTCGGTTCCTCCGTAAAAGGAAATATTGTGTTGATGGGTTATTTGCCTTTTGCGTAAGAACTCTTTTATTGTCTGATCTTTGGAGTCTCTGTTTCTGTAAACATTTAACTTTGTTTCCAGCTCTTCGTCACTTTTTATTATCCCGTTTTTTCTGTCGAACAATAACTGGCGTACTTCATTTACATATAATCCCGCCTGTGTCGTTCCTGGACTCAGGTTAAAGAGAGTTTTCTGGAAATCGACAAACTCAGAACTTGACATACGGTTTTGATAGTCGGAATCTGGCAGTGGAGTCAAAAGCATACTTCCGTTATAGGTTACTTTTGTTGGGCCCACAGATCCGTTTCTGGTTGAGATGACAATTACGCCATTGGCAGAACGTGATCCGTATATTGATGCAGCTGTAGCATCTTTCAAAATGGTAATATTAACTATTTCGGAAGGGTTCAATGCGTTAAGGCTTCCTTCAAAAGGCACTCCGTCGACAACAAAAAGAGGAGTACTAACGCCGGATATCGTGGAAATACCTCGTATTTGCAACGCTCCTTTGTATGATGTAAGACCGGCTACCGAACCCTCAATTCTATCCATAATATTCGTTTGAAGGTTTCTTTCAATCTGTTTCTTTGATACAACCGTAAAAGAACCTGCGGCCCTCTCTTTTGAGAGTGTCTGATATCCTGTTACCACTACGTCTGTGAGGGTAACGTTGTCGGACTCCAGTTCGATAATGTATTTATTTTCGGTACTGCTAACTGTAATCTCTTTTGTGGTAAGGCCAAGAAATGAGAAGCGAACCCTGTCTCCGATTGAGACATTAATTGCAAATTCTCCCTTTATCCCGGAAGATACTCCGGTTTTTGAATCAATATTTTGAACAGATGCTCCCGGAAGAGGCATTTTTAAATCGTCCAGAATAATTCCGGTTATTTCGAAACTTTTTTTGGAATTAATTTTTGGAGCAATTTCCTGAGGAGTTAAAAAAACCTGTTTTAACTGAATTTTATAACTAATTCCCTGCGCTTTGAAAAATCTGGAAAAAAATAGTTCCGGCTTCTCATTATTCGCAGAAACTGTAACCACTTTTTCATAGACATTCAGAGCATCGGAATATGCAAAATCATAAGCAGATTGTTCCGTGATTTTTTGAAGGACAACCTTCAAAGAGGTGTTTTTGAAATTGAAGTTTAAATTTTGGGCACACAATGATGCCGAGAAGAACATAAATATGCCAAATACAAATAGTGCATAC
>JAAXVX010000319.1 GCA_013335275.1 Bacteroidales bacterium | reverse complement strand
CTTCCGATATTACTTTTCCATCCAGCGTTGCAACAGATATTGCAAAAGAGTCCCGTTTGACCGACGAAAGTGCAGGAATATAATCTGCAACCTGGCCATGACCCGTATAATCAGAGAGTTCTGAAAAAATTTTATTAATTATATTTTTAAGCTCCATAGCTTGGTTTTAGTACAAATATAATGAATATTGCTATCGTAAAATGCTTTTAAATAATTGATAAGAGGTACCGGAGACTAAAATATTTTATATATATTCGTATTATGGAAAACTTCAGAAAGATTAACGAACAGGAGGTTAGGCAGCTTAAATTGCAGAGATGCCACTCGGAAGACTGGTCCCGGATATTAGTTGACAATGCATTTAAACCGGAAAGGGTTTGGGATGCCGCCTTCTCGGGAGACATTCGACTTGGCGTTTTTGAATCAAAATTTGAACTTCCCGGAGGGGTGAGGATACAGTCCGGAATATGTCATGCAAAACTTCATAATGTAACGGTAGGCAACAACACTTGTATAGAAAACATCCACAACTACATTGCAAACTACGACATTGGCAGCGACTGTATAATTGAAAATGTAGACAGAATTGTGGTTGAGGGAACGTCATCTTTCGGCAATGGGGTTGAGGTATCCGTGCTTAATGAAACAGGAGGCCGGGAAGTGCCTATTAACGACAAGCTTACGGCGCATTTCGCCTATATTATAGCACTTTACCGCCACAGACCGGCACTTATCCGGAGAATGCGGGAACTTGTGGATTTCTATTCAAAAAAACACTCTTCGGACAGAGGATATATAGGAAACGGAGTTAAAATCAGCAATGCGGGCTCAATAAGGGAAGTCAGAATTGGAGACAAAACCATAATTGAAGGCGCCTCTATGCTCAAAAACGGAAGTATCAACAGCAACGAAAGCGACCCTGTATATATAGGATATGGAGTTAGATGTGAAGATTTTATTATTTCGTCCGGCGCACACCTCGATATCGGAGCGACCATAAGCCGATGTTTTGTTGGTCAGTCCACTACTTTAAGCAGAAACTACTCCGCTACCGACTCGCTCTTCTTCAGCAACTGTCACGGCGAAAACGGAGAGGCCTGTGCAGTATTTGCAGGGCCATATACTGTTAGCCACCACAAGTCAAGTCTGCTGATTGCCGGAATGTTTTCGTTTATGAATGCCGGTTCCGGTTCAAACCAGTCAAACCATATGTATAAACTGGGGCCAATTCACCAGGGAATTCTTGAGAGGGGGTCAAAGACTACTTCCGATTCATATATTTTATGGCCATCAAGAATAGGAGCATTTTCACTTGTAATGGGCCGTCACGTAAACAATACAGATACAAGTTCTCTCCCGTTCTCGTATCTGATTGAAAAGAATAATACTACATACCTGATCCCGGGAGTTAACCTGCGCAGTGTGGGAACAATCCGTGATGCACAAAAATGGCCAAAGAGGGATAAGCGAAAAGACCCGAACAAACTGGATCAGATAAACTATAATCTTTTAAGCCCATATACAATTCAAAAGATGCTGACGGGCCGTTCCCTTCTTCTGGAATTGAGAAGAGTATCGGGCGAAACCACCGACCTCTATTCCTATAAGAGCACAAAAATTAAGAATTCGTCCCTGATGAATGGAGTAATGTTTTACGAAACAGCCATAAACAAGTTTCTCGGGAACTCAATAATTAAAAGGCTGGAAGGTATTAATTTTAAATCCGAACAGGACATCCGTAATCGCCTGAAACCGGACTCTGCTGTTGGACTTGGAGAGTGGGTCGATATTTCCGGACTAATTGCTCCGCAAAGTGAAATTGAACTCCTGATGAAAGGGATTGAAGAGAATTCTTTGTGCAAGCTTAAAGAGATAAACGCATTTGTAGAAGAACTTCATAAAAATTACTACAACTACGAATGGAGCTGGGCCTACAGTAAAATTAAGGAGTTCTATGGAATAGACCCGGAAATAATTACCCGGGACCAGGTTAAACAAATTGTTCTTGCATGGGAGACAGCCGTAATTGGGCTGGATAAAATGATATACGAAGATGCAAAGAAGGAGTTCTCGCTAAGTTCCATGACCGGCTTTGGAGCCGATGGCGATTCCGAAGAACGCCTTCAGGATTTCGAACAGGTAAGGGGCGGATTTGAGAGCAACCCGTTTGTTTCTGCAGTTCTCCAGCACATCGAAAACAAGACCGCACTAGGGAACGAGCTGATAACCAGGTTAATGAATATTATAGATTAAACATATAACAGAAAATGAAAAAAATTATTTTAGCTCTTTTGACAATCTTTGCAATTCAATCATCATTACAGGCACAAGTTGCAGTTCAAATCAATGACTCTCAACAGAACCTGTATGAAAGAAAAGTAG
>JAAXVX010000052.1:6587-8320 GCA_013335275.1 Bacteroidales bacterium | reverse complement strand
CAAGCCGGATGGTTCCTGCAGAGGACAGATCCGGTGTGATCCCACCCGACAAAGGCTCTGCATCAAGTTCCATAATTTCAAAAAGCCTTTCTGCGGCAACCATTCCTTCCCGCAATATGGAGTTTATTCCAATTAATTCGGAAAGAGGAGCAGAAAAGAGGGAGATGATGGTAAAGAACGAGATCAGTTCACCCAAAGTGAGCTCGCCTGCCATGAGAAATCTCCCTCCAAACCATAATATTAATACAGTAAGGACTCTTGATACAAATTCTGCCGCTCCGCCGGCACCGGTTCCAAACCTTCCCGATTTAAACAGGGTATCGCATAACTCTGTAAGCCTTGCAATTGTCCTGCCTGAAGCAAAATTTTCATTTCCAAAATACTTGAGTGCCTTTTGTGTGCGGATTGTCTCAATGAGTGTGTTCTCGAATATTGCACCCTGCTCCATGATTTTGCGGTATACTTTTTTGTTGTAGATATCGTAAATTTTGTAGATAAGATAATACAGAGGCACAAACAATATGGCAGTATATGCAAGATTTACAGATATTATAAACATTATTGCAAGTGAAAGGAGAAGTGTAGAAACCGAAATAGCAATCCCGATAAACGTCTCCGTAACCAGTGACCGTATTTTAAAGGCATCCGAGACTCTTGACGTAATCTCACCGGTTGTTCTTAAATCGAAAAATTGCTGCGGAAGGGTTACCATATGCCGGATATATTCTCCTATAATCTTTTTGTCGGTTGTTATTCCGGTCTTAAGCAAAAGCATCGATCTCGTCCACGAAAGGAAAAACGAAAGCAAAAACATGAGGAGCATTGCAACAGCAAGTGTATTCAGCATACCGGCCTCTCCCCCGGGAATGATTTTGTCAATTATCTGCTTAACGAAGAGTGTTATCCCGAATGCCGTTATTATATAGAGAGAAGAGAGGAGGAATGCATTAATGAGGGCTTTCTTGTTTGCCGCTATTATTTTTAGCAGTCTCTCACCTGTTCGTATGCCCGTGTTTCCTCTTTCAAAATCACTACCCGGGGCCATGGTTATCAGTTTCCCGCTCCATTCCTCTAGCAGTTCTTCCA
Organism: Bacteroidales bacterium; assembly: GCA_013335275.1. Taxonomy (GTDB): domain Bacteria; phylum Bacteroidota; class Bacteroidia; order Bacteroidales; family UBA932; genus Bact-08. The sequence continues at coordinate 7,234 of JAAXVX010000052.1, read as the reverse complement.
TTTTGAGCCGGTGCATGTTCCCATCCAATGGGTCCATTACGTGAAGAAATCCGTTATGGATTTTGTACAAAACAATAAAATGCAGCAGTCCGTCTCTTTTTTGCAGATGAAGTATTGTTGGTTTTGGAATTCTGTAGAGGGAAGCAACTCGTCCGCTATATGCCTGGGCATCGAATCCGAACTTTTTGGCAGCCTCTGTTATACCCTTTATTGTAGTCCCGTTTTTATCTGTGTTGCTGAAAAGTCTCAACTTTGCAAGAGACAGTTTTAGCCCGTAATAGGCAGAAATTGATGCCAGACAGGCAACACCGCAGTCGCTTATATCATGTTGCCGGATTTTTACTGAATACCCCATACTCCTCTATCCTCCTTTCATTTTTTTAAAACAGAGGGGGAGACACTTCAATCACACACACTCTTGCCCCCTAAGAGAACCAACCACACCGGCCTCCCCTCTGTCCGGAAGCAAATCTAATCACAGATGTAATGATCTGTGTGTCAAAAGATAAAAAAGTAAATAAATTGATGGGGATTACTCTTTTTGATGATTCTAAATAATAAAATCTAAAAAAACTGAGTTAGGGAATGAGATTTTTAATATAAGGAAAAAACTTTGGTGCAAGAGAAGCAATAAAACTATAAATTCC
>JAAXVX010000052.1:0-6577 GCA_013335275.1 Bacteroidales bacterium | reverse complement strand
ATTTTTTAAAGTTTCATGTGGAAGAAACGGAATAAGTGAATCGAGAGAGACAAGAATATAGATTATTATGCTAAGGATAAATGCAGTTTTAACAATTGCAAAAACAAGTCCGAGCAGTTTATCGAGCCAGCCCAGCAGAACTAATTGTATTGCTTTTTCCGAAAGCCGGCCAACCAGAGTCACCAGCAGCAGAACAACTATGAAAATTGCAGCAAAAGAGATAATGCTGAGCCATTGAGGAGAGGTATCTATCCAGGTACAGAGCTTTGCACTTACCAGTTCCGAGAAGTGATATCCTGCCCATATTCCAAGAAGAAGTGCAGCCAGTCCTGCGGCCTGACGGACAAATCCCTTTATGAGACCGCCAAAGATTGCAGGCACAAAACACAGTAAAATGACAATATCTGCGGGGTTAAATGACATAGCTTATCAATTTTTTTCAAAAGTAGTGAATAATCGTATCTTTGCAAATTCAAAATGAGTATAAAGATGAGATTTGCAGAGTACAAAAGCCTGAATTTAGTAGAGATAAACAATGCTATACTTGATAAGTGGAGAAGCGAGAAGTGCTTTGAAAAGAGCATAACGGAGCGCGAGGGTGCAAAGAGGTTTGTTTTTCACGAAGGGCCTCCTTCGGCAAATGGTATGCCTGGCATTCACCATGTTATGGCAAGGGCAATAAAAGATGTTTTTTGCCGCTATAAAACTCAGCAGGGTTTTCTGGTCGAACGAAAAGCAGGTTGGGATACTCATGGCCTTCCTGTTGAACTCGGGGTGGAAAAAATGCTTGGGATAACAAAGGAAGATATCGGAAAAAGCATATCGGTTGACGAATATAACTCTGCATGCCGCAGAGAGGTTATGAAATATACAAAAGAGTGGGAGAGTCTCACCGAAAGAATCGGATACTGGGTTGACATGAACAATCCTTACATTACTTATGATAACCGGTATATCGAATCCCTTTGGTACCTGCTTAAAATAATTTACGGCAAAGGGCTTCTGTATAAAGGTTACTCTATCCAGCCGTTCTCGCCGGCAGCCGGAACCGGGCTCAGCACACATGAGCTTAACCAGCCCGGATGTTACCGCGATGTTAAGGATACAACCTGCGTAGCTCAGTTTAAAGTTATAAACAACAATGCTTCCAAAGGCCTTTTTGAAGATACTGTAAATGAATGCGGGGAAGAACTTCCTCTGTACTTTCTTGCCTGGACAACTACTCCATGGACACTGCCTTCAAATACCGCCCTATGCGTAGGTCCAAAAATTAAATATCAGCGGGTGCTTTCATTCAACCCTTATACACACCAGAAGGTGGTATATATTGTTGCCGAAGAACTGCTCAATATGCACTTTAATCCAAAGGCGGCAGAAATTGCCATTGAGGATTACAAGAGCGGAGACAAATTAATTCCTTTCCGTACAATAGGCAAACAAATAACCGGTTCGAAACTTTGCGGGGTTGAATATGAACAACTGATTCCATGGGTAAAACCGGATTCAGGCGCATTGAAAGTCATTTCAGGCGATTTTGTTACAACCAGCGATGGTACCGGTATTGTTCACATTGCTCCTACATTTGGAGCCGATGACGACAAAGTTGCTAAGGCAAACAAGGTTCCTGCTCTTCTTGTGAAAGACTCAGGCGGAATTCAGCAGCCACTTGTGGACAGGACGGGTAAATTCTTTAAAATTGAAGACCTCGATCCGTCTTTTGTGGAAGAGCGCATTTCTGAATCTTACAGGGAGTTTGCGGGAAGATATGTGAAGAATGCATATGACAATTCTTTATCGGAAAACGATCCGACTGTAGATGTTGACATCTGTGTTATGCTAAAACAACAGGGACTGGCTTTTAAAATAGAGAAGCACATCCACTCATACCCGCACTGCTGGCGGACGGACAAACCTGTCCTTTACTACCCGCTTGACTCATGGTTCATAAAAACAACTGCAGTTCAGGACAGAATGATTGAACTTAACAAGACAATCAACTGGAAACCGGAGGCAACCGGTTCCGGCCGTTTTGGGAAGTGGCTTGAAAACCTTCAGGACTGGAATCTTTCAAGAAGCCGCTACTGGGGAACTCCACTGCCAATCTGGAGAAGTGAAGATGGCAACGAAGAGAAGTGTATCGGGTCTGCAGCAGAGTTGTTCGAAGAACTCGAAAAGGCGGTAAAAGCCGGGTTCATGAAGATTAATCCGCTTAAAGAAAAAGGATTTGTTCCCGGGGATTATTCAAAGGAAAATTACGAAAAAATTGATTTGCACCGTCCGTATGTAGACGGATATATTCTTGTATCGCCAACAGGCAAAGAGATGAAACGCGAAAGCGACCTTATCGATGTATGGTTCGATTCGGGAGCGATGCCTTATGCTCAGGTAGGCCTTGAGAATGTCAACAGCGAAGAGTTTGGCCGCACAGCCGATTTTATTGCAGAAGGGGTGGATCAGACACGCGGATGGTTCTTTACTCTCCATGCAATTTCAACAATGGTGAGCGACAAGGTTGCATTCAGAACGGTAGTCTCAAACGGGCTCGTACTGGACAAAGACGGCAATAAGATGAGTAAAAGGCTTGGGAATGCGGTTGACCCTTTTTCCTCTCTGGACGAATTCGGTGCCGATGCCCTGAGGTGGTATATGCTCACCAACTCTCAGCCATGGGATAATATAAAATTTGATATGGGCGGGGTTGATGAGGTGCGCCGTAAGTTTTTCGGAACTCTCTACAACACATATTCATTCTTTGCCCTATATGCAAATGTGGACAACTTCGACAACAGTGCAGCTGAAATTGAACTGAAAAACAGGCCGGAAATTGACCGCTGGATTATATCTCTTTTGAACACACTGATAAAGGATGTAACTGAAGCGTATGAAAATTATGACGTTACACTTGCCGGAAGAAAAATTCAGGATTTTGTAAACGACAACCTCAGCAACTGGTATGTACGACTTAACAGAAAACGTTTTTGGGGAGGGGAGATGGATAGTGACAAACTGTCAGCCTATCAGACACTTTACTCTGCGCTGGAAACTGTTGCAATCCTGGCAGCACCAATTGCTCCTTTCTTCATGGAGCGTATCTTCCTTGACCTGAATGCAGTCTCAGGAAGGCATAAAGAGAGTTCTGTGCATCTTGTAATAATTCCAAAATATTCTGCGAAGGTAATCGACAGAGACCTTGAAGAGAGAATGGAGCTTGCCCAGAGAGCTTCGTCCATGATACTTGCTCTCCGCAGGAAAGTAAACATTAAAGTCCGCCAGCCGCTTGCAAAAATACTTATTCCGGTGCTTGACAATGATCTTAAGAATCAGTTTGAGCTCATAAAAAATCTTGTGCTTGGAGAAGTGAATGTTAAGGATGTTGAATATATACACGATACAAAAGGTCTTATTGTTAAGAAAATAAAGCCTAATTTTAAAACCCTCGGAAAGAAATACGGCAAGCAGATGAAAGAAATTTCTGCTGCGTTTGCCGGGTTTGGTCAGGAAGAGATATTTGCTATCGAGGATAGTAATATTTACCGCTTCACTCTGGCTTCCGGAGAGATTGAAATTACAGCAGAAGACTACGAAATCATTTCGGAAGATATGCCTGGATGGCTTGTTGCTGTGGATGGAAAACTTACAATTGCCCTCGATATAACAGTTAGTGACGAACTTAGCCGGGAAGGGACAGCGCGTGAGATTGTAAACAGGATACAGAACCTCAGAAAAGAGAGCCGCTTTGATGTTACAGATAAAATTGTTGTGGAAATAGAGCCTCAGCAGGATGTAGTGGATTCGCTCAGACAATTTAGCGAATATGTATGCAATCAAACACTTGCAACAGAAATTAACTTAAACTCTGCAATAGAAGGTGGATTTGATATAGAATGGGATGAGGGAACACTTAAGATTAAAGTGACAAAAGTGCTTTAAAATATGGCAGGTATGAGAGAGAAATTTATGAGAGAGGCGGTTATAATCGCAAAAATGAATGCAAACTCCGGTGCGGGGGGCCCATTCGGTGCACTTATTGTAAAAGATGGCGAGATCATTTCATCTGCTTCAAACAGTGTTACTCCGGACAACGACCCCACAGCACATGCAGAGGTGAATGCTATTCGTCAGGCATGCCGTAAACTCAATACTTTCGATCTCTCCGGATGTACACTTTACACATCCTGCGAACCCTGCCCTATGTGTCTTTCGGCAGCATACTGGGCCCACATAGGCAAAATATATTATGCTGCAGACAGAAATGATGCTGCAGGAGCGGGTTTTAGCGATGCTTTTATTTATGATGAATTCTTAAAGCCAATCTCGCAAAGAACTATTCCAATTGAACAGATTCTCGAAAATGAGGGAGCAGAACCTTTTGAAGAATGGAGGCGAAATGATAAGAAGGTTCCTTATTAAATAATGATTAACTTATTTATAATATTACTATCTTTACATACTAAAAAAATTAACGGACTATGACAAAGAAAGGGAAACCGGCAGAAGAGGTTAGAGAGAAAGTTCGCTACAGTGACGAAGAGCTGCAGATGTTCAAAGAACTGATTCAGCAGAAACTGATAGCGGCACAGTCGGAATACGACCAACTGAAGTCTGCTGTAACACACAGTTCCAGTAACGATACCGAGGACACATCCCCTACATTCAAGGTTCTTGAAGAGGGTGCATCAGCTTTGTCTAAGGAGGAGGCCGGACAGTTGGCTCAAAGACAGTACAAATTCATTCGATCACTTGAGGCAGCTCTTGTGAGAATCGAGAACAAATCCTACGGAATTTGCCGTGATACAGGCAAACTCATACCAAAAGAGCGTCTTCTAATAGTACCTCATGCAACACTCAGCGTTGAGGCAAAAAATAGCAGAGACTAATTCGATGCATTTATCTAAAGGCAAGCAGGTTACAATTATAGTGCTGCTCCTGTTGATTATAGACCAGGCGGTCAAATTGTGGATTAAAACCCATATGACTCTTGGCGAAAGCATCCCTGTTTTCGGTTCCTGGTTCCAGATCTATTTCATTGAAAACAATGGAATGGCATTTGGCATGCAACTCGGGGGGACTTTTGGCAAGTTTGCGCTAAGTTCGCTGAGGCTGGTTCTTATTGGCTTTATTATTTATTATATTGTCAAACTCATAAAAATGGATGCTTCCCGTGGGATACTCACAGGAATGGCACTCATTCTTGTAGGAGCAATGGGTAATATAGTGGACAGCATGTTTTACGGACTGATATTTAACGAATCCACATTTACCTCAGCAGCATCAATATTTCCTGATGGAGGGGGATATGCCCCTTTCCTGTTTGGAAAAGTTGTGGATATGCTCTACTTTCCTCTTGTTGATACCACTTTGCCGGACTGGGTTCCTTTCTGGGGAGGAGAACACTTCATTTTCTTCAGACCGATATTTAATATTGCAGATTCATGCATTACTATAGGTGTTGGATATCTGCTGATTTTCCACCGGAAATACTTTTTGAGATAGATTTACTATCAAAATAGATAGGCTGATAAATGAAAATTTATCAGCCTATTTTATTTTAGGAATATATCTCAAATGTAAGTTTACTACCTCTCGATTTTCTCCATCAGTTTTTTGCGTGAGAAGTGAATACGGCTTTTCACGGTGCCTAAGTGTAACCCGAGCTCTTCGGCTATTTCCTGATATTTAAAACCATTATCGTGCATCTGAAACGGGATTCTGAACTCAGGTTCAAGATCGTTAACTATAGATGTCAGTTCGCGGAATCCAAACTCCTGTTCCGGTCCCAAATCGGCAGGGCGGTTATTTATGACAAATTCGTGAACATCCTCATTAAACAGAGTCTGCCTTTTTGTCCGTCTCCTGTAGTCATTAATGAAAGTATTTTTCATTATGGTATAGGCCCATGCCTTAATATTTGTATCCTGATTGAATTTATCCTGATTATTGAGAGCCTTGTAGAATGTTTCCTGAACGAGGTCTTTAGCATCATCCCTGTTAGAAGTAAGGCTGTATGCATATCTCGAAAGGTTGTCCTCAAGCTCCAGGATTTCCTTTTCAAAAACTATAGACTTCATATTGTTTCGTATTAGTATTTATGTGTGTTCCAATTATGATGCCAAAAGTAGTATTAAATATTTCATATCGCAATCTATCGGATGATAGGCTATATCTATTACAATTTACACAAAATTCTCTTACGTCCGACCAAATTTTTTGCAGCATTAGAAAAAATGCATATATTTGCAGCCCAATCACAAAAGGAGAGGTGGCAGAGTGGTCGATTGCGGCGGTCTTGAAAACCGTTGAACTGCGAGGTTCCGGGGGTTCGAATCCCTCCCTCTCCGCAAACAAAAAACAAAACTCCCACGAAGTGGGATAAAAAAAGCAAAAAAGTCAAAAATTAAGCTAGCTTATTTTTGGCTTTTCTGCTTTTTTATATTCTGCTGCATTAAGCAGCAGAAGTTTTGTTTTTTATTTTAGCTCCCCCCAAAGGGATCACCGAACGAAGTGAGGTAATCCCTTTGGAGCAAATGCAACACTTTGTATGTCGGCCTAATGCAGCAGAAGTTTTGTTTTTTATTTT
>JAAXVX010000051.1 GCA_013335275.1 Bacteroidales bacterium | reverse complement strand
GCCCGCGAAGCAGAAGCAGAAGTTGTTGCTCAATCTGCTCCTGCAGAAGAGGCACCTGCTGCCGAAGCGACTGAAACAACCGAGGCATAGCTTATGCTAACGTCAGCAAATAACTTGCTGCCTGTTGCCAGGGTTTTAAAGTCATTCGGAACCAAGGGCGAATTGTTAATACGATACGCTCCTGATTTGCAGAAAGGCATCGATAAAAAGAGACCGGTATTCATCTATTTTGATGGACTTCCGGTCCCTTTTTTTATTGACACCATCCAGGATAAAGGGAAAAATCAGGCAATAGTAAAATTTGAGAGCATCGACACCGAGGCTCTTGCAACCGAGGTTGCCGGAGAGTTTGTTTTTATCGAAATACTCCCGAAAGGAAAAAATTCAAAAGCAGGAAAAACCGTGCAGGAAGAGTTAATCTCATTTGAACAGCTCATTGGATTTTGCATTCTTGACAAAGTGGGAAACATGATTGGAGTTGTCAAATGTTTTTATGATTATCCCAACAACCCGTGTCTGGGCATATTAAAAAACGGTAATCAGTCCGGAGAGACCCTCCTTCCCCTTCACGAAGACTTTATAATCAATTTTGATTCTCAAAAAAAGGAAATTATTGTAGAACTACCCGACGGATTGCTTGATATCTAGGGCATTTTTTATATCTTCGTCTTGCAATATAAAAAATTACATGTTCAAAAAATTAATGGTAATCACAGTCATTGTTATAACATCTATGACAATGGCATTTGGGCAGCACAACTTCCGCTTTGCCCAGAAAAGCAACAAATTTAATGTTGAGGCCGACTTTAGGGTCAGCCAGGGATTACTTCCACTAACCTACGATTTTTTTGATAACCTGGGGCACGATTGCATTATGCCATCTTTACCAGAAAGTTATCGCAACGCTCAAAGCTACACCGGGAATAAATATTCTACCGGTGCAATTAACATCAGTCAGTCCGTAAAGGTTGCAAAGTGGCTCGAGCTGGGAGCCGTTCTCACCTATGCGGGCACATTTCAAAACATCTATAACACCATTGACGATTCAGTCGTGGACAGGGAGACAGCAAACAGCTTCTTCTTCACACCAACCATGCGTTTTGCCTGGTTCAACCGTGAATGGATACGGATGTACTCTTCTGTAGGACTTGGCTTTGGAGTCATGTTCCAGAATTTTGCCGAGGGGCGCCATGCTACTGGTGCAAACGAGACAAATATTGAATGGGGACCATCGATTCAGCTCACCGGCTTTGGTATATCTCTGGGCCGGAAATTTTTCTGGTTTGCAGAGGTACAATCTGTTGGTACTCTCGGATTATTCACAATGGGAGCCGGATACCGTTTCACACCTAAAAAAGACTGGAGGAGATAACGATGAATATAAAAAAACCAATTTTATCTGCTGCTCTCATTTTAGCAGCAATTTCGACATTCACTTCCTGCATTATTGAAGAGAGCGGATACAGGCCCAAACCAACTCTGGCAGGCGTGGTCATTTACAACAATACCAACTCAAATATCTCCAGTGTACTGGAAATTGCAGATCTTGCCATTAAGCTCGATTTGTATCTTACATCTCCCGAAAGCGAAAAGGCCGGAATCTCCGCTAAGTATTTGCCCAATTACGGGATGACTCAAAGTTCCGGGCTGTGGACAATCAGGCCTGCGAACAATGTATATGTAATTAAACCCGACAGCAAATCACTTCATACTGTTGGTGCAAAGTGGGAGGCAAGAGCCGAGAATCCGGCATATGCATATGAGTCTCAAATTACCCCTCTCTTTGTTGTTATTGAGTGTACAGGAGAAAAAGCGTGGAAGGTTACTGTATCTGAAAAACCGGGTTACAACGACAATTTCGCTGCCGATTATACCATTACAGGTTCAACCTCAGGAGCATTGTATCCCAATTCTCTTTATGAATACACTGTGAGCGGAAGCGGGAACTATATGCCATACGGCGTCGACTTTATAAGGGATTTCCTTTCTGTACAGTATTCGATAAAGACTCCTCTGAAGTTTGTTCCCCGTTTTACCGGCAATTATTCAAATATAATCCCTCAGTATATTGCAGTAAAAGGCAAGATTGAGCTTTTTGTATCCGACGATGTCTTATCATCGAGAATAGACCATATCGTTGTAGAGCTTATCTCACAGACATCATACGGCGTAAACAAAATTGTCACCTTCAACGGCGTCACCGAAACCTGGTCCGACAACGGCATCACCACAACCTGGCCCGACTAGGCAACTCGCCGCCGGGATTGCCCTTTCTTAGACGAATCTCTTTTTGTTGTCACTTGACATACAAATAGTTACTAAAAATGAAGAGACATTATGTCTCTTCATTTTTATTATATGCCTGATTAAATGAGCTTTGCGCAGATTAGTGTTCCGGTTGTCCCGTCCTGAAAAAGGTTGACACCCCAGGGGTAGCCAGTCTTTGCAGTCTTCGGCGGCGAGTTGGGAATTATTTGTGTATTTCATTCACATGCCAGCTAACTGATGAGGGCGATTCGGCCGGAACGGAATACAATGGAGCGAGGACGCACAAGCCCGAAGAGATTAGCTGGCAGTGTATAGATGTCAGATAAAAGACAACTCGCCGCCTTAAAACGAAAAGAGGCTGACCGGATGGTCTGCCTCTTTCTGATTGTTCAGGACGGGACCGGGATACTTACTTAATATTGATTCCCCCACTCATAGCTGTCTTAAGAAGCTTGTCATCTATGTTCCCGAACATTGCAATTACGGTATACTCATCTGTAGAACTGTTCAGGAAAAGCAGTGCGCCGCTCTTATTTTTGTTCACATAAAGCTCTACTTCGTCTTCGCTGTCCTTTGCTTTAAGTGCTCTTGTAAAATTGAAGGTTGCAATCAGTTTTTCCATGTCGGCTTTTAGAGATTGTCTGACTGGAACATTGTTTTCCATAACACCGGAGCCAACACTTAGAATTCTCATTTCATTAATCTTTGAAATCCACTCCTGGGCTTCTTTGTCCTTCACACTATGATTTGCCATTGCAAACATCCCCGGAGATATTACGACTGACTCAACAGAGCGTTTCTTTTCATATTTATCGAAGATATCATTGATCTCTTTCGACTGGCCCGAAAGTGCAACTGGAGCAAGAAGGGCCGTTAGCATTATTAACAGTAACTTTTTCATTTTATTAATTTTTCAGTTTTTTCAATTTCGTTGTTGTGAGTACTCGCTATTAAGACGAACTATTCCTGATTTTGTGTCAGTGTGGTTCCAATTTTTTCCAGAGGAGCCATTGCCCTGCCCACAGTAGTTAAACGGTCCATTACATCATTGCCTTTCTTTACCTGGCCCATCATTTCATTCACTTTGTCAAGACGTTCTCCGGCAAAAGACATTGCGAGTTCGCTGTTATTTACCCTTTCACCATCTATCATGAGCTTAAGGGAGTTATCTTCCCTTGGGTTGATGAGGAAGAAGGCCACGACCAGAACAGCTGCTGCCGCAAGAGTTCCCCACCTCATAAGAGGTTTATAAAATGTTGTCTTAACAATAACTCTCTTTGGTTCCCTGTATTGGCCGGGTATAGGTTGCGATTCTGTTTCTAAGCCTGTGTCGCTTAGTTTGTTTTCCAAAGCATCAATCTCATTTGAAAAATATCCAAATAGCTGTGCATATCCTCTTAACTGAGGTTCAATCTCGTTTACAGGTGTGTTCCTGTAATATTTTCTTATAAGCGACTCCTCTTCCAGAGTTGTCTCTGCGTTGAAATATCTCTCTATGAGATTCTCAATTTCACTGTATTCTTCTCGTTTCATCGCATTTGAATTTTTTCTCTTAATTTTTGTCTGGCTCTTGATAAAAGGGTCCGTACATTTCCCTCTGTCGTTTCAAGAATCACAGCAATCTCTTCCATCTCGTAGCCCATTATATCCCTCAGTCTCACCGCCAGCATCTGGTCGGAAGGAAGAGTGTCTATGCATCCCTTTAAAAAAGCAAACTGATCTTTCCTTTCAAGTGCAGCTACAGGATCTTCGGTGAGCTTGTGAGTTGAATTTACATTTAAAGATTCTGTATTGTTCTTTTTAAGGCGGAGGTAATCTATGCATACATTTTTAAGAATGTGAAGCGTAAGTGCCTCATGATTCTTCACCTCCTGTATTTCCTGAGTGCGCCAGAGTTTAATTACGGCATCCTGCACCATATCCTCTGCAGTTGCAGCTCCTGTTTTTACAAAGCCGCCTGCGAAGTTAATGAGTTTGGGTCTTAACCTTTGGACCAATATGTTAAACTCCTGTTCTGTCATACTGCTCTAATGACGAATGAAGAGAAATAATGTTACAACTTTTTTAAAAAATATAATTCAGCCCTATGTTCATCCCGTTTTTCCCGTCTCTTTTGTCAAATGGTTTTCCCCATTCGAAAGAAACTACGAAGTTCCTGTTCATAATGGCTTTTATTCCCAACCCTGCAGTCATGTGCAGAGCTTCTGAATCCTGAGGAAAAATAACCGGGTCGGACGACTGGCGCATCAAATCACTCTTGTAATACTGAATAGTCCTTCCTGCGTCAAAAAAAGGATTTAATGCAAGATACCAGTCTTGTTTTAAAAACCGGAAGTCAAGAAACCTGTACCTGAGTTCAAGGTTTGCCCAGGCAACCCCCTGCCCCACTACCCTGTTTCTTATTAGCCCGCGGATAGTGTTTACCCCGCCAAGACCCTCAGAAGATATCTGACGAAAATAAAGAGTTGTCAGATTTTGCTGCATATAGAACGGCGCTTCACCTGCAATATTTGCCTGAACTGCCACCCGGTATGCAAAAGTGAGACGGTCCCCGGCTACAGGAATAAAACCTCTGTGCACAAGCGAAAGCTTAATATAACTGCTGCTCCCGGGCGAACCGAAAAGGATTGCTTCGCTCCATATCCCTCTTGTAGGGTCTACTTCGTTATTACGCGTATCATGCACCAACCCGGCCTTTAATTCCACTCTTGTTCCGCCCGATGCCTCTCCGCTTCCAATGAGGCCGGCATTTACATAATGCGAGTAGACATTATCGGCTGCGGCATATTTTTCAAGCCTCACCTCTCCAATTTTATAGCTGTACATCCCAATTCCCGCTGCCCAGCTCCAATGCCCCCCGAGAGAACCCTGAAAATCGGCAGTAACCCTCATCAGCCTGCGGTCCATTTTATAAAAAGAAGGGTTAGCAGCTGCATAAACGGCATCATAGGCCGACATATATCCGTTATAGCCAATAAAATCCATCATTTTATCGGTCAGATAACTTACATCAATTGTAGTACGGATTCCTTTGAGAAGATGCTTCGAGTCGTAAAACAGGTGATATACTCCTGTTCCCTTTGTATACTGAGACACTTCAATATTGAATTTGTGAATGTATTCCGGGAATGTACTGCCATCGCCAAAATAGTAAAAGTCTGCAAGTGCCCCGTACTGGAATCCCAGGTCGCTGTTATATCCTATTGCAGGAAGCGGCCCAATGTTCCACCCCTTTTTAATTTTTTTCTGTGCCTGAACTAAAGTGTCCTGTGCTTCTGCAAAAGCAGAGGAGAAAAGAATGAGAGAAACAATTGCAAGGAGTGTTACTTTTTTCATGGTGTTTATATTTCTAAAAATTTACCAGAACCCTGGCTATAATGTAACCAAGATAGTTTCCTACGGCATAACCAACCAGCCCTACTGTAATACCGGTAATTATAACGCTTTTGTTTTTCATTGCTGCTGCAACCATTGGCACAAAAGGAGGGGAATTTACAAGCGCAACAGATGATATAACCACAGTGTCGGCATCGAGTTTGAAAATCTTTGCAAGCAACAGCTGAATGGCAAGAGAACCAAATATGGCAAAAGTAATGTAGAGGAGCAGGTAAATCCCGCCTGAAAGATTAAGCCTGGAGAGGTCTGCCATTGATGCAACCACCATACTGAATATGTATACAAGATACATCCCCGCATCAAAGCTTTTCTTTATTCCCCGGACAGGTTTTATAAACGACGCTGCAATACCGAGCGTAGTAATGGCAAGAATCACAACTACAGTTTGCATATCTTTCGGAAACAAAAAAGATACCCCGCCCGAGACGGCAAAAATTGCAAGTGAAATCCCTATCGCCCCAAATACCGGAATAAGATATTTCTTTTGAAAGAAATCGCTGTAAGGATTTTCTTCAAATGATTCAACCGGCATGTGGCTATCCTTCGCAACCTCTTTCCCTGATTTACTCCTGAGTATTTTCCTGAATAGCGGAATACCCACAGATAGAAGAAATGTAAGGTAAAGCAGACTGATGGCCATATCGTATGAGTGAATGAGGATATATGTCTCGTTTGGAACACCAAGCATAATTTTTATTGCAGCAAGATTTGGAGTACCACCGGTATAGACTCCCGACAGCATTCCTGCAATATTATGCATCTGGTCCCCAATAGCCGGGTCGCGCCCAATGAGTGGCCTGAAGATAAAAAATCCCGCCACAACAGCCGTAACGACTGCAATTACACCGGTTATGAGTGTCAGCAAGGCGTTTTTGATGTCCCAGTGACGGAAATCGCAAGAGAACAGCATAAGCGGAATTGCCAGCGGAATGATAACCGTTACAATCAAATCCTGAAGAGAATAGGCCGAATGCGGAATAAGACCCGAATTACCAATTATAACCCCAATAAGATAGAGCAGGAGAACAGGGCCAATTTTATTCAGAAAGGGAATTTTGGAACATAGCCAGAGAACCGCAGCAGGGGTGAGAATGTAGGCGAGGAGTATTGGTAATGTCATTTTAACCGGTTATTTTTTAATCAGTTTATATAATTAAAGTTATTCGTCAACGTTTTCTTCGATATCCTCAACAATCTTATCACCCTCTTTGGAGCGTCTCATATTAATTTTAGGGTTATCGAATGTTCCGGTTATTGTAACAGGGATTCCGATAATTCCAAGTGGCGGAAGCCCAAGCCTGAATCTGATGTTAAGTTTCCCGTCAAGAGAAGCCTCCCCTTCGAACCTTGGGCGGAACCCAAAAATCTTCATTTTTGTCCGCTCAATTTTAATAATATTGTTGGAGATTGTCGACTTAATCATAACAGCCTTCAGGTGCGGATTATTTATGCTGTCCCTTCCGGTAGCCCTGCTCACAGCACCCAATACCTTAAGACCTTTTACCTTTATGTCCTCAAGACGTATAAACCCACCCCCCTTTAAAGAAGGAAACAGCGGCTCCATGTTTTCGTCCAGACTTCCCTTAAGAGAGTACTGAGTAGAGACTGTTCCCTCCATGCTTCCGGCCGACGCAAGCATCCGGCGGAACATCGGTATTTCGTTATACGCTCTTTTTATATTGAACGAATCGGCTTTTACTTTCATATCAAAGCTTGCCCTGTCTTTACTGACAGGCATATAAGAAGCATCCAGATTAAATTGTGCACCGGCAATATTTATTCGGCCTTTTCTTAATTCAACTCCTCCATTCGTAACAGCCACACTTCCATAGAGTCTTTTGGCCTTAATACTGTCGAAGTAAATATTCTGAATGTCGGCCTTTAACAATAAATCCATATTCTTTGGAACCTGAATGACTCCTTCGGATGATTTAAGTGAATCATTTGTACTGCCCGGTTCCATAAATGACATGAAATCTTCCAGAAAAATTTCGGAAGATTTTAAAGTCATATTTCCCTCAAGTTTTTTGCCTTCAAAATAGTATCCCATAAAATTACCGGCATAACCATCCAGCAAAAAAGTGTTCCTGCTGAATATCAGTGTTGCATCCTTAAGCCATGCCCGGTCGCCGGCGATAGTGAATGTTGCATTTGGAACCCGGAAAGGGAATTTGTAATCATCACTTTGATATTCGAAGTTTTTGAGCCCGAGAGTTCCACTGTTGTTTAGCTTATTGTATTTACCTCCGGTTGCATCGGCCTGAGTTCCCTTAAGCCTGAGGTTGGATGTGATTTCGCCCCTGATTGTGGTTCCGCTGATTTTAAGCAGTTTATAAATATTATCAAGGTTAAGATTGCCTTCAGAAACAATATCGTATTTAAGATTGTCAAAGTTTGACAGGTTCGCGGTAATATTAAATTTTCGATTCTCAAACATAAGCGTCACCGGGTCAATAACCACAGAGAGGTCGGAATACTTTCCTGTTTTGGATTCAATCAATACGTCGGCGTTCAAGTCACTCACGGAACCGGGATAATCCGGCGAAGATATCAGTCCGTTGCTCAGTTTTAGCTTAATTACCGAAACGGGCAACTCCCTTTTTCCTGAATTGTATATGCCTTCCGCATTTGCAGAATAATCAAGTTTACCTCCAAATTGCAAAGAAGTGAAACCCATGGCTTTAGTCAACATATCAAGATCCAGC
>JAAXVX010000318.1 GCA_013335275.1 Bacteroidales bacterium | reverse complement strand
CCGATATCTGCAACCAGCGGTGCATCATTGCTGCCCCAGCAGTCACAGTTGGGCGAAACATTCATGATAAAGCTTATATGGAAACTTGGTTTATCCTTTAAAACGGCATAAGAGTATTCAGCAATTTTTTTATTCAGTACGACAGAATCGCCCCAGTCTGCAACCACTGCCGATTCATACTGGCAAACAGCCACGCATTGCCCGCATCCGGTGCACTTTTCGTAGTCAATAAAGGCTTTCTTCTCTTCATCGAGGTGTATGGAGTCATGGGCGCAGTTTTTCACGCAAATCCGGCATCCGGTACAGTTTTTCCGGTCAATTACCGGTTTGGATGCCGAGTGAAGCTCCAGTTTGCCTCCTACAGATGCCGACCCCATCCCTATATTTTTAAGTGCTCCTCCAAATCCGGCCTGCTCGTGACCTTTAAAATGGGTCATTGTCACAATTATATCTGAATCCGCAATAGCGGTACCAATTCTTGCTGTTCTGAAATACTCACCATCGATTGGGATTTCTCGGAAGTCAGTACCTTTTATTCCATCTGCAATAATAACATGAGCAGAGGCAGAGAGTGGATTGAATCCATTTTCTGAAGCACTTTGCAAATGATTTACCGCATCCGATCTTCTGCCGGAGTAAAGAGTATTGCAATCCGTAAGGTAGGGGAGTGCTCCCATTGACTTAAGTATCCCTACAACTCTGGAAACATAATTGGGTCTTATATATGCAAGATTGCCAGGTTCTCCGAAGTGAATCTTTATGGCCACAAACTTTTTATTAAAGTCAATGCATTTAATATCAGCTTTTTTGATGACTTTCTCGAGTTTGTCCAGGAGATTTGTCTGAGGAGAAGTTCTTGTATCTGTAAAGTAAACTTTCGATTTTTCCATATGGCTCAATTTAATTCATGCAAATTTATTAAATTAGATTCATAATTCTATTTTGTGTTAATTGTTTATCTTAAATAAGTTAAGATTTTGTAAAATGTTATAATAAATTCAAATTTATTTGATTAGATTAAAAAAAATATTTAATTTCGCAATATGAAAAACTTCGGAATCTAATGTCAAAAAAATCAACTGTTTCACTGTTTTGCAGCATAAAGGCAAAAGTAGCTGGTTTGGCGTTCCTGTTGCTTTTCGTAAGCATTGGAGCCTGTGCGCAGAGTTTAGTGGAAAGCAGTCTGATTAATTCGGGGTTCGAAAATGTAAGACACATCACTGCCGACGGAAAAGAGATTATCTTTCTTGAAAGCAGGGCCTTTACCACAAACGAACGGCTTTTGAATGCAGCAATGAAATCGGTTGAAAATGTATCGGATCAGTTCACTGCCAAAAATGTTGAGATAATCCTTATGGAAGAGAGAATTCCAAAATTCAGAATGTTTGCTTCGCTGGAAACTCCGGGAGCAGCAGGGCGTCTAAACTGGAAATCGGATTTCAGCGTTAACGATAGTTATGATAAACTCAATCTTGAGAGTAACCTTGAAAATAAGGATACAAAATTTTATAACTCGTCTTTTGGAAAAATAGATATTCTGTTTTACCCGATCTTCCGGTTTAAGAATTCTGTGCTGAACAGGATGTATCTCGTGCAGTTTAATATTAATCCTGCAATTGAGATGTCCTTATGGAGAGGTGCCTCAATAACAGCTCAGGTAATATTCCCGCTCGTGAATGACTACTCTACTGAAGAAGGGCAAATAAGACCGGGCTACCTCACTTTTTCTCAACAGTTTCGCTTGCCATACAATATTTTTGCTAAGGCAACGGTTGGAAACTTCAGTATGTTCCGGGCTGGTGGCGATCTTAAATTGTTTCGTCCCATTGGGAAACGAATAGGAATATACGGACAACTAAGTTATACTGCGTACTCAGTTCCTCTCTTTAATGACTGGTATTATAACGATTTTGACAAATTCACTTGGAAGATTGGTGCAAATTATTTTGTTAAACCATGGAATTTAATGTTTAACTTTAATGTTGCAAAATATTTGGGAAATGATGTTTCTTTCAGAGGAGAGATTACTCGTCACTTTAAAAATGCCTCAGTCGGATTTTATGTACAGACCATGGCAATTGAAGAATTCCCCGTTAACGGAGGATTTTTCTTTGCTATTGCTCTGCCTCCCTATAAACAATTTCGAAACAAGTTTGTTAGAGTCTCTACAGGAAATTATTTTCCGTTTGAGTACATTGCAAGGCCATACACCGATTACGGTAGGTATTTCACAACTTCTCCTGACGAAAATTCGTCGGATAACTTTTTTACAAAAATGCGTTTAAATCAAATCATTCTAAATTCAACCAATAATTAACCAATTTTCTATGAAAGCAAGCAAAATCTTTTCAAGACTAATCAAGACTGCTTCTGCCAGTTTCTTGATTGCT
>JAAXVX010000050.1 GCA_013335275.1 Bacteroidales bacterium | reverse complement strand
CATTTCGCCTTTAAATTTCTACTTGCTATCTCCGTTTTTTCATTGACATCTATGGCGTTCAGAACATACCATGGAGTTGTCCGCTTTTCCACTATGGTAGACCTCAAAAAACTCAGCAACGCAACAATTGCTGCCACTATTGTATATCTGGGAGTAGCATTGTTATGTACATATACAAAAATAGAGGGAGATCATGATGTCGAGTTTAATTTCTGGTTCCCAATTGTATTAGGGATGATGGTTGTAGCCGGGCAATTCATTTTCCGGTTTACGGTAAGGAGTTTCTTCGAGACGTTCGAACACAATGCCAATACTAACAATAATAATAAGATCAGGGCATTCATATTAGGCTCCGATTATGACTCTGTACTGCTTGCGAACTATCTAAGCTCAGACAGGACAAGCCCGTATCTTCCGGTTGCATTCATCGCATTTAAAAGCAATCAGGTGGGTAAGGTGGTTAATGGCATGCCTATTCTGTCTTCGGCCAAAGGGCTTTCAAAGCATATGACCGACTTCAATGTACAAACATTGCTTCTTTATAAGGCACAGTTAGATGCTATGCCTAAAGAGTTTTATGACAGATGCATTGTGGAGGGACTGGAATTGCTCATGGTTTCAATGTTTACAAAGTATAACGAAAATGACGGAACCAATCCACCTCTGATTAACAAGATAAAAATTGAGGACCTTCTTGGCCGAAACGCCATAGTCATGAACAGGGAAAAGATTGAGGACCAGTTTGACGGGCAGACAATTCTGATAACAGGGGCAGCAGGCTCTATCGGCAGCGAAATGGCAAGGCAAATTACTCAATTCAACTGCAAAGAGCTCATTCTGGTCGATCAGGCCGAGACTCCACTCAACGACCTCTGGCTCGAACTCGCCGGGGCAGGTATTAAGTTTTCTATCAAGCCAATAATTGCCAATGTTACCAATCCGGTAAAAATGAGGCAGATATTCGAAATTGCACGCCCAAGCATGGTGTTCCACGCAGCCGCTTACAAGCATGTTCCAATGATGGAATTTCACCCATCAACAGCCGTTGTAACAAATGTCGGAGGTACAAAAATCGTAGCAGACCTTAGTGTTGAGTATGGCGTAAAAAGATTTGTTATGGTTTCAACCGACAAAGCTGTGAACCCAACAAATGTAATGGGGGCCACCAAAAGAGCAGCCGAAATGTATATACAGTCGCTTGCTCTCAAACAAATTGCAAAGGAAGTTGAAAACCCCACTCAGTTTGTCACAACACGATTCGGCAATGTATTAGGTTCAAATGGCTCAGTTGTTCCCCTTTTTAAGAGACAAATTGAGACAGGCGGGCCTGTTACTGTCACACATAGAGATATTACAAGGTATTTTATGACAATACCCGAAGCTTGCAGTCTTGTACTCGAAGCAGGGTGCACGGGAACCGGCGGGGAGATTTATATCTTTGATATGGGCGAGGCAGTAAAGATTTACGACCTTGCCGAGAAAATGATTCGCCTTTCCGGTAAAATACCACACAAAGACATCAAGATTGTTGAAACGGGCCTCAGACCAGGCGAAAAACTGTTTGAAGAGTTACTTGCCACTGCGGAAAATACTCGTCCTACCTACCACAAAAAGGTGATGATTGCAAATGTGCAAAAATGCGATTACGATGCTGTTGCGCCTGATATTAAGGAGATTTTATATGTTTCAAACAAATACGTCTACCCTACCGATGTGGTAAGATTACTAAAAAAGCTAATTCCGGAATTCAAGAGTCAGAATTCGGAATACGAAAAGCTGGATCATGAAAATGACAATTAATATTTTATATTGAAAATATGAACTTTGCAAAAAGACTATTCACTATTGCGGCTGCTGTATTAATAACATCAGCCGCTTTTGCACAATTGAGCGACCAACAGGTCATTGACGAGCTCAAAAAGTACAGTACCTCAGGTAAAACCCAGGAACAAGTGCTGATAGAGTTAGCTGGCAAAGGGGTAACCAAAGAGCAATTAGAGCGAATTAAAGCTACATATGACGCTAAAGGGAAAGGGGTTGCACTAGGAACTCAGACAACTGCCGGGGAGAATAGGGAGAGAGAGGAAAATATGAATTTTCCCGATCCAACAAAATGGGATGATATCGTAAAAGCCTCAAAAGCAAAAAAGGACAGTATATTCGGGAAGAGCATTTTTTCAAATGAGAATCTTACATTCCAACCAAACATGAATCTGCCTACTCCGGAAAGCTATATGTTAGGCTCCGGAGATGAGCTATTGATAGATATTTGGGGCAACTCGGAACTTAATTTTACTCAAAAAATATCTCCCGACGGGAATATTGTAGTTCCAAACATTGGCCCTATACATCTTAGCGGCCTTCAGATTCGAGAAGCAAAATCAAGAATTAAAAAGGCATTCAGCAGAATATACTCCGATCTGGCATCTGCCCAACCAGGCACATTCATAGGGGTTTCTCTCGGGAAAACAAGAACCATTCAGGTAAATGTTATGGGAGAAGTGGCTGTTCCCGGCACTTATGCCTTATCATCTTTTGCTACAGTATTTCATGCTCTTTACTCTGCAGGCGGGATAAACGAAATAGGCAGTCTAAGAGATATTAAAGTTTTCCGTGGCGGCAAAATGATTGCTCAGGTAGATGTTTACGGATACTTGCTAAAAGGCGACACTAGCGGAGAAATTTCCCTGAGAGAGGGAGATTTGGTTAAAGTTGAACCATACCGGAATATGGTAGTGGTAAAAGGCGAGGTGAGAAGACCAATGCATTACGAAATGCGAGACGGGGAGAGCGTTGCTACCCTGCTTGACTTTGCCGGCGGTTTTAAGGGTGAAGCCTATAAAAAGAATCTCCTGGTAAAGCGTAAGGGAGTAAGTGAATTAAAAGTATATACAGTAGAGGCCGGTGAATACAGCTCATTCAATATTGTGGATGGTGATACTGTTAAAGTAGGAGCAATTCTGGATAAATACGAAAATAAAATTGAGATTACCGGAGCAGTTTATCGCCCGGGAGTTTACGCAATTGACGATAATCTAAAAACACTTAAACAACTCATAACAATTGCAGAAGGCCCAATGGGCGACGCATATTTGCCGAGAGCCATTTTATACAGGGAAAACCCTGATCTTTCATATTCAGTTGAGTCAATAAATGTTACTAAACTGCTTAACGGAGAAACACCGGATATTACTTTAAGAAAGAATGACCGGTTTTATGTTCCATCTGTAAATGAACTTAGAGATAAACTTTATGTTACCTTACAGGGAGAGGTTAAGAATCCGGACAGGTATCCATACGCCCACAATGCAACAATCTCCGACCTTATATTAAGAGGTGGTGGCCTTCTGGAGTCAGCCTCAAGAGCCCGTATTGACGTCTCGCGAAGGGTAAAAAACCCAATGAGTACAAGTGAGTCTCCTATTCAGAGTGAAGTCTTCAGCTTCTCTCTTGAAAAGGGTCTTATAATTACAGGCGACAAAGAGTTTAAGTTACAACCGTTCGATATTGTAACTGTAAGGCGTTCGCCTGGATACGAAGTACAGCAAAATGTAATTGTAAGAGGTGAAATATTGTTCGGTGGAATATATCCAAAAACAAAAAGAGACGAGAGAATATCTTCGTTAATTCAAAGAGCAGGCGGGGTAACATCATCTGCCTACATAAAAGGAGCCAGGCTTACCCGTCGTATGAATTCCGATGAAAGAGCCAGAGTAGAGGCCACACTAAAACTTACCCGTACCAATACAAAAGACACAATTAAAATAGACAGTCTCGATCTTGGCGAAACATACTATGTTGGAATAGACCTGACAAAAGCTATGGAAAATCCGGGTGGAGATGAAGATATTGTTCTGAGGGAAGGTGATGTTATTGACATCCCAACATATAACGGAACAGTTAAAATCTCAGGGGCTGTAATGTACCCAAATGCTGTTACTTACGTTAGGGGAATGACAATTGGCAATTACATCAGCAATGCCGGAGGACTGGCATTCAGAGGTTCAAAAAGCAAAGTATATGTTGTATATATGAACGGGAAAGTATCGAAAGGCCTGACATCACATATCGAACCCGGATGCGAAATTATCATACCGCTTAAACCGGAAAGGAAAGGGGCATCTCTTGCTGAAATAATGGGGCTTGCAACATCTGCGTCATCTATTGCATTAATGGTTACAACACTTTTAAAACCGTAAACGATGGAGAACTACACACAGAATCAGGATAAAATGGTTGATAACAATTCAAAAGACAACCATGACGAAATTGATATTGTTGAAATAATTCAAAAACTCTGGAGAAATCGTAAGTTTATTATATTAGTAACAGTTGTTTTTGCTGCTATTGGTTTTTTTATTGCAATATCTTCTCCTAATATTTATACTGCATCCTGTACAATGGTTCCTCAGACCGGACAGAAGAGTACAAGCGGAAGTTTAGGAGGACTTGCCGCGATGGCAGGCATTAACCTGGGAAGTCTAAGTTCGGGTGAGGTGTTATCGCCTTCCGTATATCCCAAAATTATGACAAACATCAATTTCCAAAAAGAGTTAATTTATTCCAAATTCCACTTCAGTGTTGCCGAACAGCCAATAACGCTTTATGATTATTATACTGATAAAAAATATCAGAAGTTTAACCTTCCGGCAACTTTAAAAAAATTCACAATTGGATTACCCGGTGTTATTATTGGAGCAATTAAAGGGAAATCCGAAGATCCAAATTCAAAATCCGACAGTGCTTCAATTCAGTCATTGACTGAAAAAGAAAAAAATATTCTCAAAATTTTAAGCGGGAATTTATCGATAACAGTTAACACAAAAGACGGATACGCCTCTTTAAGCGCCAGCATGACAGAACCACTTGCAGCAGCGGAACTTGCACAGAAAGGTCAGGAACTATTGCAAAAATATATTACAGAGTTCAAAATAGCAAAAGTTGCAAACAATCTGGTTTTTGTTGAGAAAAGTTATGAAGAAAGCAAACGAAATTTTGAATCAAAACAGGAGGAACTTGCAAAATACAGGGATGCTAATAAAAGCTTATCATCTGCAGTCGCTAAAACCCAGGAAGAGAAATTAACATCTGAATATACCCTCCTACTCAATATTTACACTGAACTTGCAAAGCAGAAAGAGCAAGCGAAGATTGCGGTTACCGAAACGACGCCCGTCCTTACTGTTATTGAGCCCGTTGTTGTGCCTTATGAGAAGAGTAAGCCAAAAAGGGCTGTGATACTATTCATTTATACTTTTTTGGGATTCATCCTCGGAATAGGAGTCGTCTTTACTATTCCATATTTAGAATCCCATTTTTTCCCAGACATCAGGAATTATCGTTTTATTCCAAAAATCAATTAGTCATATCGAAGTTTTGGAGAACTGGTTTAGCTTAATATATTTTGAATTAACAAAATTATTATCTAATTTCGTTCCATTATTGAGTAATAAATATACTCAAAGTTATGCTCGAAAGTTTAATTACCTCCAAAACTCGTATAAAGCTGATGATAAAATTCTTTATCAACAGCGACACTACTGCATATCTTCGTAATCTTGCGACAGAGTTCGGAGAGAGTACAAACTCAATTCGACAGGAACTTAACCGTTTTGAAGAAGCAAATCTTCTTGAATCCAAAACAGCGCAGAACAAAAAAATTTATCAGGCAAACACAAAACATCCATATTTCAAAGATATACATCACTTACTTCTTAAGTATGTAGGTATTGAAGAAATTATTGATAATGTTGTAACACATATTGGAGAGCTTGAGAAAGGCTATATAATAAACGATTTTGCTCAGGGAAATCCCGGTAATGTAATCGACCTTCTTCTGGTTGGAACAAATTTTGACTATGACTTTCTAAACAAGCTGGTAAGAAAGGCCGAGGAGAGTGTGTCGTTCAAAATCCGATACATTGCAGTCTCCCCTTCAGAAGCTGAACAATAAATCCCCGATAAGACCAAAACCCTTTTGTTTAGGTCTGACGGAAAAAGAACATAATGCTTCAAAAAGTGGCTCCCCGCTTTTTGAAGCATTTTTATATATCTATACCATAACGTTACTCTAAATGGGAGTGACGGAACATTTGTATTTAACAGATAAAACAGCAATGAGAATTTTAGTTACAGGAGCCGATGGCTTTATTGGCTCACACTTGACAGAGATGCTGCTTAAGCAAGGGAATCAGGTTAGAGCCTTGTCATATTATAACTCATTTAACTACTGGGGATGGCTTGAAGACATACCGGCAAACTCCAATCTTGAAGTAGTCTCAGGCGACATTCGTGACCCACATTTTTGCAAAGAGATTACTAAAAACATCGATTTGATTTTTCATTTGGCCGCATTAATAGCCATTCCATATTCTTATGTAGCTCCCGATAGTTATGTTGACACTAATGTAAAAGGGACATTGAACATATGCCAGGCAGCTAAAGAAAATGGGAACATCCGGGTCATTCACACTTCTACATCTGAGGTATACGGAACAGCCCAATATGTGCCAATTGATGAAAAACATCCTAAGCAACCACAATCTCCTTATTCTGCATCTAAAATTGGCGCCGACGCAATGGCTATGAGTTTTTTCAATGCATTCAATTTACCTGTTACTGTTGCCCGCCCTTTTAATACATATGGCCCCCGACAATCTGCCAGAGCAATTATACCAACCATTATTACACAAATAGCAAACGGAATCAAGGAGATTAAGCTAGGAGACCTCACTCCTACCCGCGATTTCAATTTTGTCAAAGATACCTGCGCCGGTTTTATTGCTATAGCTCAGAACGATTCTACAATTGGAAAAGAGGTGAATATTGCCTCCAACTTTGAAATATCGATGAAGGATACTCTGGATTTAATTAAACAGATCATGAATTCTAATGTGAAGTTTATAACCGAAAATCAGAGAGTGCGTCCGGAGAAATCAGAGGTATTCCGGTTATGGGGAGATAATACCCTTATAAAAGAACTAACCGGTTTTACACCCGGCTATACTATTCAACAAGGATTAATTGAAACCTGCAGTTGGTTTTCCAATCCCGATAATTTAAAGAAATACAAAGCAACCATTTATAATCTTTAATAATGGTAAAATATCAATTAATAATAGATAAAATAAGGGAAATTTATAACAAACCTGCAGCACCTGTTTTTTTACATGAACCGTTGTTTATCGGAAATGAAAAAAAATATCTGAACGACTGCATCGACTCAACCTTTGTATCCAGCGTAGGGAAATATGTAGATCTTTTCGAAAAAAAAATTGCGGAGTATACAGGTTCAAAAAAAGCGGTTGTATGTGTGAGTGGAACTAATGCACTGCACATTGCATTAAAACTCATGGGCGTTAGTAATAATGACGAAGTTATAACCCAGCCACTTACGTTCATCGCGACAGCTAATGCAATAAGTTATTGCGGAGCTAAACCTGTATTTATTGACGTTGATAAAGACACAATGGGATTAAGCCCCGGTTCTCTCGAAGCATTTCTTTCAAAAGAGACAGAAATTAAAGAAGATGGATGCTATAATATCAAAACAGGAAAGCAGATAAAAGCCTGTGTTCCAATGCATACCTTTGGACATCCCTGCAGGATTGACGATATTGCACTTATATGCAATAAATATAAAATCGCTCTTGTTGAAGATGCTGCTGAGAGTCTTGGCAGTTATTATAAGGGGAAACACACCGGTACATTTGGTAAAATAGGTATTCTCAGTTTTAACGGCAATAAAACCATTACAACAGGCGGTGGTGGAATGTTGCTGTTTGAAGATGAAGAGTTGGCAAATAAGGCAAAGCATATAACAACACAAGCAAAGGTTCCTCACCCCTGGGAATTCGTGCATGACGATATAGGTTATAATTACCGTATGCCTAATATTAATGCAGCTTTGGGAGTCGCTCAGTTAGAGAATTTAAACTTATTCATCGAACGAAAAAGAAGCGTTGCACACACCTATCAGAAATTTTTCAAGGAGAAAGGAATCTTTTTCTTTATAGAGCCTGAGAATTGCATATCGAATTATTGGCTTAACGTCATAATATTAGAATCTAAAGCAGAGAGGGATCTTTTCCTTACCGAGTCTAATAGCCAAGGCGTTATGACTCGCCCTATATGGAAATTAATGAATGAGTTACCTATGTTTGAGAACTGCCAGTGCAGTGATTTAACTAATTCTGAATGGCTGGCCGACAGGGTTGTAAATATTCCTAGTAGTGTAATATTGTAATAACCATGAAAATGAACGATATCAAATTTGCCCGAATAGGAAAAAATGTTGACATCTATCAACCGGTGTCTTTTATTAAACCGGAGAAGATTTTTTTAGGCAATAATATAATAATAAGTGAATTTGCATACATT
>JAAXVX010000317.1 GCA_013335275.1 Bacteroidales bacterium | reverse complement strand
CTCCAATAACAGCTACTCGCATTACCTTACAAGCAATATATCGTTAAACACTCCTGTAGCTGTTTGCCTTGCTCCGGCACCGGCACCTATTATCCTCAGAGGGGAGGTGTAGTCTCTGCTGTAGATACTTACCGCATTGTCTCTGCCGCATATATTGTAAAGAGGATGCTCAGGTTTGAGCGATTCGATTCCTATCTTACATTCGGTTTTTGATATTTTTGCAACATATCTTAATCTTTCGCCCTTTGCTTTTGATTCCCGGAACATTCTGGCTATTTTATCTTCGTACTCTTCAAGTTTGTCAAAGAACTCTTCGCCCTGTGCTTTAAGAACATTAGGGGAAATGAACGGAACACATTCCACATCCTCTGGTTCTCTTTCAATTCCAATCTCCCGGCTTAAAATAACAACCTTGCGTAGCACGTCGGTACCTGCAATGTCCAGCCTCGGGTCCGGTTCGGTGTACCCCATCTCCTTTGCTTTGCGAAGCAGTTTTGAAAAACTCACTGTGCCGTTATAGTTGCTAAAAAGGTAGTTAAGAGTTCCGGAAAGAATAGCTTCAATTGATTCTATCTTATCACCGCTGCGGCGCATCTGCTTTATTGTAGATATTACAGGAAGAGCAGCACCTACTGTTGTTTCGTATAAGAAAGAGCAACCCTGAAGAGCGGCTGCCTCTGTAATGGCTTTGTAGTTTTGTGTAGAGGAGGAGATGGCAATTTTGTTGCAGGTTACAACCGAGTAGTTGTTAAGAAAAAACTCGGGGTAAGAAGAGGCAACTATTCTGTCGGCAGTGCAATCTACAAATATGCTGTTGCTAAGACCCATGTCGTGCCCCTGTTCGCAAAAACGGTAAATGTCACTCTCTTTTCCTCTCTCGATGAGCCTGTGTATTGCCATAGGTTCAAAACCAAGTTTGTCAAAGATCATTGTTTTGCTGTTACATACTCCCACAATGGCAATTTCGGTTTTATCTGCAGGATTCAGTGCGTTCTTTCCGTAATTGATAATTGAAATAAGCTCCTTTGCAACGTTCCCGTATCCTGCAATAAAGAGGTTGATTCGTTTAGCGCTTTCACCAAAAAATTCTTTATGGATAAGTCGTATTGCCTCATCGGAATCGTCTTCCTGTACAACAATTGATATGTTTTTCTCAGATGAGCCCTGTGCTATCGCCCTCACATTTATTCCTGCTCTTCCAAGTGCCTTGAACATCCGTCCACCTGTTCCCGACTGATTTTTCATATCGTCGCCAACGAGAGATATGATTGAAAACCCTCTCTCGATGTTTAAAGGATCTACTTTGTTAAGCGTTATTTCGTATGCAAATACATCGTCTGCTGCCTGTTTTGCTTTTTGGGCGTCGCCCTCTTCAATTGCAACACACATTGTATGTACGCTTGATGCCTGAGTGATGAGAATAATGTTTATTCCTGCATTTGCAAGAGCACCAAAAAGTCTTGCCGAGTATCCCGGCACTCCAACCATTCCGCTGCCTTCCATAGAGAGAAGTGCAATTTTGTTGCTGCACGAGATGCCCCTTATCTTGCCGCGGCTTTCAGGAGGCGAATTCTCAATATAAGTTCCCTCTTCTGCGGGGAAGAAAGTGTTTTTTACCTCGATTGGAATTCCTTTATTTACTACCGGCTGAATTGTAGGCGGATAAATTACTTTTGCCCCGAAATGGGAGAGCTCCTGAGCCTCTTTGTAAGATATGTGCTCAATTGTCTTTGCGTCTGGAACAATTCTCGGGTCGGCAGTCATCATGCCATTTACGTCACTCCATATTTGTAAAATCCGTGCATCGGAGGCTGCTGCAACAAGAGATGCAGTGTAGTCGCTTCCTCCGCGCCCCAGAGTTGTTGTCCTTTTCTGAGAGTCGCTGGAAATGAATCCGGGAATTATATACAGTCTCGACCTGTGGGAATTTAGCAACTTCCGGATTCCCGCAAAAGTCTTTTCCGTGTCCACAACATTGAGCGTTCCGTGCAAGTCGGTTTTAATTATTTCCCTTGCATCTGCCCAAATATTGTTTGTACCCATTGAGGTAAATTTGTCGGCAATTATTCTTGTCGAAAGTATCTCCCCAAAGCTCATTATGAGGTCAAGCGAGTAGCTGCTCAGTTCCTTGAGATAATATACTCCTTTGCAAACCTCTCTCAGCTGGTTGAAAAGGTTCTTCACCTTTAACTCTATAGAAGGCTGAAAATCTAAAGGTATTAGCTCGTTTATAATTGCTATATGCCTGTTTTCCAGCTCGTCTATGAGTTTTGTGTAGTAGTTGTTCTGCACTGCAGCCGCATTCCCAATCTCAATCAGGGCATCGGTACATCCGCCTATGGCCGAGGCTACAAGAACTGTTCTGTCTTTTTTTACTGAATCGGAAACTATG
>JAAXVX010000049.1 GCA_013335275.1 Bacteroidales bacterium | reverse complement strand
GAGACCGTTTTCGAATTTCTTAGTAATTATTGTCATTTCTTACTTTCTGAAAGGTTTTGTGACTATCTTGATATCTTCCTTAGTAAATCCTTTCGGAAGCCTGTCGGATATCTTGTGTCTGCGAAAAAAAAGAAGGTCATGTGTCTCTGCATCAATTATGAGTTTATACGAATATGAACCCGATGAATTCCCTTTTGGAGATATCGTAAACCCGACCAGTGTCTCTGCGGCACTTTCAAGAATTGCCTTTTCAACTGTGGATTCATCTCCAATAGTAATTTTTTTCATGAACAGGGAATCTGCTTCTTCCGGATCAAGTTCAAAACCTAAATCTTCTTTGTTAAATATAATTTTTTTATCCCCCGCATTATCTATTCTGTTGCTGTAAAATGAGTTTCCAACATATGCCTTGAGAATTTCCGAACCCACATTTATTACATGACTCTGAATGATATCTATATACGCAGGAATAAAAAAGAATGCCTCCCCGGATTCGTCACCAATGGCCTGAAGCGGAAGAGTTGCAATTTCATACATTTTAGAGATTCCTTTTTTTGATTCCGGGCCTCCTTTTACAAGCGTGAGATACTCAATCTTTGCCTCTCCCTCCTTTTTAAACTTTCCATCCACTCTCAATAGAAAGTAATAGGAAGTATCTGTTTTTAACTTTTCAAAATCGGATAGGGTACAAATTTCAAACGGAGATATTTTCCACCCCGTTTTTACTGCATCCATGATTGAGAGATCGGTAAAATCAGTTGAATTTGCAACAACCATGGTGGTCTTGCCGGCGAAGTTCCGGAAATTGTTCTTGGCCTTGCCAAAAATCTCCTGTCCGTAAGAGGGATTTGTGATGACAAAAAAGGAAAAAAGAAGGGCAAATAATTGTCTCATCATGATTGTTGTTATAGATGCAAAATTAGATAAAAATTCTTACTTTTGTGGGGTATGGAAAGATTTATAGTTTCGGCCAGAAAGTACAGACCAACAAGTTTTGAGACACTTATTGGACAGGAGAATATCGCAAAAACTCTTAAAAATTCTATTCTCAAAAACCAGCTTGCACACGCATATCTGTTTTGCGGGCCCCGCGGAGTAGGGAAAACCACCAGTGCACGCATATTCGCAAAGACAATTAATTGTCTAAACCTATCGGAAAATATGGATCCGTGCGGAGTATGCGAATCCTGCATCGCTTTTGACGAGTCGCGTTCTTTTTCCATTCACGAGCTGGATGCGGCATCAAACAACTCTGTGGATGACATCCGCCTTTTGAATGAAAAGGTACGAATCCCTCCTCAGATTGGAAAATACAGCGTTTATATCATTGATGAGGTGCACATGTTATCTCCTTCGGCCTTCAACGCTTTTCTGAAAACACTTGAAGAGCCGCCTGCTCATGCAATTTTCATTCTTGCAACAACAGAGAAGCATAAAATAATTCCAACCATACTTTCAAGATGCCAGACATATGATTTCAACAGAATATCGGTTGAAGACATAGTTAGGAACCTTACTCAGATTGCAGAAAGAGAGAAGATAAAGATTGAAACCGAAGCAATGCACATTATTGCACGAAAAGCCGATGGTGCAATGAGGGATGCTCTCACTCTTTTCGACCAGTCTGTTGCTTTCTGCGGAGAAAACATTACATACGATCAGGTTATTTCAAACCTGAATGTACTCGACTACGAGTATTATATCCGGCTTACAAACCATCTTCTTGCAGGGGAGCATACAGATGCCCTTCTCATTTTTGATGAGATCCTTTCAAAGGGATTCAATGCCCTTCATTTCATAGGCGGCTTAAGCACACACCTGAGGGACTTACTCATTTGCAAAGATGAGAGAAGTGCAAAATTGCTTGAACTGGCTCCTTCTTTAATTGAAAAATATGTAGAGCAATCCCGGAATTGCCCTGTCAACTTTCTTTATAACGCACTTAATATTACAACAACCTGTGAAGCGGGATTCAAGCAAAGCGGCAACCAGCGGCTCCATATAGAGTTTGCCCTGGTTAAACTTGCAAGAATAAATACCCCTCAGGAAGTTATACCGGATTCAATTTCAGAACCAAAAGTATCTGATAAACCAGAAATAAAGGAGAAACCGGAAAATCCTGCAAAGGCCCTGGTGCCTGAGAAAAAGGAAGAAACTGTACCTGAGAAAAAGGAAGAACCTGCAGTGGAAATGGAAACTCCAAAGGAAGAGATACCGGCTGCTCAGCCAAAAAACACATATACCCCCTCTACACCTTCTATTAAGGGAATGATCAAGAAAGTGGAAGAGAAAAGCGTAAAGGCAGAACAGGAAAAGCCCAAAGAATCGGGAGAATCTGAATTTGACCTTGAGATGCTTGAGAAAGTATGGGAAGAGATGGCAGAGGCAGAAAAATCGCTTCCAAGACTTAAGACTGCAATCTCACAAATTAAACCAAAACTGGATGCAGACAAAACGATTCATTTCCGCGTCGTGAACGATTTGCAAAAGTCATGGATAGAGAAAAATTGCAAAACCAGGCTGCTCGCTTTTCTTCGCGACAAACTGGACAACCGTTTCATTGAACTTATTGTTGAGGTGGAATCTGCCGAAGAAACAAAAGAGACTAAATTATATATGCCCGAAGAGAAGGCTAAGTTTCTTCTTGAAAATTATCCCGAAATGCGGGAACTTCAAAAAGATCTTAAACTCGAGCTTAAGTAAGGGCCTAAATAAAACAATATGCGATTACATTGTAGCAATCTTGTAAAAAAATACGGAATAAGGACTGTCGTAAAAGGTGTTTCAATTGAGGTTGAACAGGGAGAGATTGTTGGTTTGCTGGGGCCAAACGGTGCCGGTAAAACGACCAGTTTTTATATGATAACCGGACTCATTAAACCAAATTCAGGAAAAATATTCCTTGACGACGAAGAAATCACCGGGCTCCCAATGTATATGAGGGCACAAAAAGGTTTGGGATATCTTGCACAGGAGGCATCTGTATTTCGCAAATTAAGTGTTGAAAACAATATTCTTGCGGTGATGGAGCTTCATGACTATACAAAAAAAGAGCGGATGGAAAGGCTTGAAATACTTATTGATGAGTTTGGCCTGCAAAAAGTGCGCAAGAGTTATGGAATCCAACTTTCCGGAGGTGAGAGGCGAAGATGCGAAATTGCAAGGGCACTGGCAATTGATCCAAAATTCATACTCCTTGACGAACCGTTTGCCGGAGTTGACCCTATTGCAGTAGAAGATATTCAGCACATCATTGCAAATCTTAAAACAAAGAACATTGGCATAATCATTACCGACCACAATGTCCACGAGACTCTTGCAATAACAGACCGTGCATATCTTTTATACGAAGGAAGTATTCTTGAGAGCGGGTCTGCCGAAGTTTTGGCAAATAACCCGGAGGTGAGAAAGAAATATCTTGGGGAGAATTTTGAACTTAGAAAAGCTGTTCTTAAAACGAGAAAAAAAGATATCGACACCGATGCTGCTGATAAAGACGAAAAGACTAAAACTACATTACCTAAACTAAAAAACATCAACAATACCGGCGCCGATATGCTAAATTATGGCAATCAGGCAAACGAACTGGAGAAAGGAGAATAATCTCCCCTCCCCGGCCGTTCATTTTGAATTAACATTAACCATTTATTTTGTCTGAGCCTTTGGAGCTTCTGCTTCTTTGTGCATCATTCCATGGCCTGCCATTGGAGTTCCTTCCATTTTTGGACCTTCCATTTTACAATCTTTGCAATCCATTTTTCTCATCTTGCCCATTTTTTCCATCTTACCCATCTTACCCATCTTGCCCATCTTGCCTTGCATTTCACCTTTACCCATTCTTAGGTCAAACTGAATTCTTTGCTCTTCAGTCAATAAAGACCTTACGCTATTCCTGTGTGCAGCCATTGCCTTCATTTTCTTGTTTTGCAAAGCCGAAATTTCGTCAATTTTTGAATTGATGTCTTTAAGGTTTGGCTTATCGATTTGCTGAAGAGTCTTAAGCTGGGCTGTTTTTTCATTAAGCTCGTTGTTGATTTGAAGGGTCTCTTTCTGATGTTTGAGTTTCAATTCGGCTACTTGTTTTTGCTGATCCTCTGTAAGCTGAGATTTCATCATCTCAGGATTGGCTTTCATCATGCCTTGTTTGTGAATCTGCATATTTTGCTGTTGAGCAGACATTGTTAACGCTATAGTCAACATTGTCAATAAAATAGATACTTTTTTCATTATTTTTTGTTTTTAAATTGTGAATCTGCATATAGGACTAAAAAGCAGCAAAAAGGTTTAATATGAGGAAAGAATTTATACCTTTGCCGAATTAATTTTGGCAACTTTCAATAATTAAAATAACAAATATGGCAGAAAAATTATTTGCTGAGTTTCCACCTGTTTCCACTCAACAGTGGGAAGAGGTGATAACTAAAGATCTAAAGGGCGCCGATTACGAGAAAAAACTCGTATGGAAAACAATGGAGGGGTTTTCAGTACGCCCTTACTATCGTGCCGAAGATTTAACAAATCTTAAACATTTGGGTACTGTTCCGGGGGCTTTTCCATTCGTGAGAGGTACCAGCAAAAGGAACAATTGGCTTGTTCGCCAGGGCTATTGCGCCTGGGAGAGTTTCGAGAAAGCAAATGCCCAGGCAGTTGACGGTCTGAAAAAAGGAGTGGAATCCGTAGCATTCTGCATAGATGGCAAAAAAGCTATTTCACAAAACAAGATGGAGGTTCTTCTTAAAGGTATTGACCTTTCGAAAACCGAAGTAAATTTCGAGGGATGCTCATGCGAGACTCCGGCCATTATTGAATCTTTTATTGCCGTTGTCAAGGCAAAAGGGATTAAAGCCGACTCTGTACGTGCTTCATTTGATTTCGACCCGCTAAGGTCACTCACTACTACCGGTAACTTCTGTTGTTCAAATTACATGGGCAACTTTAAGAAATGCATGAATTTAGTAGAAGGGTTCCCAAAAATCCGTGTAATTGGAGTTGAGGGATATGCATTTAACAATGCAGGTGCTACCGGAGTACAGGAACTTGGTTTTGCAATTGCTGCAGGAAGCGAATATATGAATCTTCTTACAGAAATGGGATTCAGTGCAAATGAGGTTGCAAGCAGAATCAAATTTACTTTCTCTGTTGGAGCAAACTACTTCCTTGAAATTGCAAAATTCCGTGCCGCAAGAATGCTTTGGGCAAATGTTACCGAGAACTACGGCGTGTCCGAAGACTCTGCAAAAATGATGAACATCCACGCTGTAACAAGCCAGTGGAACCAGACAGTATACGATTCATACGTAAATATGCTTCGCAGTACAACTGAGGCAATGAGTGCATCGCTTGCAGGCGTTGATTCGCTGGAGGTACTTCCTTTCGACTATCAATACCGCGAACCCGGAGAGTTTAGCAATCGCATTGCAAGAAATGTTCAGATAATTCTTAAGGAAGAATCGCATTTCGATAAAATTACCGACCCTGCCGCAGGATCGTACTACATTGAAAATCTCACAAACTCATTTACAGAGCATAGCTGGAATCTTTTCAAGAAAGTTGAAGAGAAAGGCGGATATACCGAGGCATTCAAAGCCGGGTACATCCAGGGAGAAATTAAAGCTGCATCTGCAAAAAGGGACCTCAACATTGCAACCAGAAGAGAAATAATTCTGGGAACAAATCAGTATCCTAACTTTTCAGAAAAAGCCGATAAAGATGTTACTCTTGATGTAATTACCAGAGGCGCAAACTGGGAGAAGAGCTCGAACCCTATTGCCGAGCCGATTGAAAAATATCGCGGAGCACAGGCATTTGAAGCATTGCGTTTTGCAACCGAGACAAGCGGGAAAGAGCCAAAAGCCTTTATGCTCACTTTCGGTAATCTGGCATTCTGCCGCGCTCGTGCGCAATTCTCAAGCAATTTCTTCGCCGTTGCAGGTATAAATGTTGTTGACAACACCAGGTTTGCTACAGTTGAAGAGGGCGTTAAAGCTGCATTTGAAGCTAAAGCAGACATAATTGTTGCTTGCTCGTCGGATGATGAGTATACCGAATCCGTTCCAAAAATCAAGGAACTAATCGGGAATAAAGCAATTCTTGTTGTGGCCGGAGAACCCGCCTGCAAAGAGGAGCTTGTTGCCAAAGGCATAACAAACTTCATAAGCGTTAAGAGCAATGTTCTTGAAACACTCAAGATGTATCAGGCTCAATTGGGAATTAAGTAGTAATAAAAAAAGAATAACATATGCGTCCAAAATTTTCTGATTTCAAATATGCCGGAGGAGCTGCAGTCCAAGCAGGCGAGCCGTCTGTATGGATGACTCCGGAGCAGATAGGATTAAAAGGTGTTTATACAGCCTCCGATCTGGAAGGGATGGAACATCTTAACTATGCTGCAGGTATACAGCCATATCTCCGCGGGCCATACAGTACTATGTATGTAATGAATCCGTGGACTGTCCGCCAGTATGCCGGATTTTCAACAGCAGAGGAGTCAAACGCTTTCTATCGCAGGAACCTAGCCGCAGGGCAAAAGGGTCTTTCGGTTGCATTTGACCTTGCTACACACCGTGGCTATGATGCCGACCATCCCCGTGTTGTGGGTGATGTGGGTAAAGCCGGTGTGAGTATTTGCAGCGTAGAGGACATGAAGGTTCTCTTCGACCAGATTCCGCTTAATAAAATGTCGGTATCCATGACAATGAACGGTGCAGTTCTTCCCATCCTGGCTTTCTATATTGTTGCCGGAATGGAACAGGGTGCAAAGCTCGACGAAATGGCAGGAACAATCCAGAACGACATTCTTAAGGAATTTATGGTTAGAAATACATACATCTATCCACCCGAATTTTCAATGAGGATTATTGGAGATATTTTCTCTTTCACCTCTAAGAATATGCCTAAATTCAACTCCATATCAATTTCCGGATACCACATGCAGGAAGCCGGTGCAACTTGTGATATTGAAATGGCATACACCCTGGCAGACGGTCTTGAATACCTCAGAACCGGAATAGCTGCAGGAATGGATGTGGATCAGTTTGCTCCTCGTCTCTCATTCTTCTGGGCAATAGGAATGAACCATTTTATGGAAATTGCCAAAATGCGTGCAGCACGTATGATTTGGGCAAAACTGGTTAAACAGTTCAACCCTAAGAATCCAAAATCACTTTCTCTCAGGACCCACTCACAAACTTCGGGTTGGTCGCTTACTGAGCAGGATCCATACAACAATGTTGCAAGAACCTGTATTGAGGCCATGGCTGCTGCTCTGGGACATACTCAGTCACTTCACACAAATGCACTTGACGAGGCTATCGCACTTCCAACCGACTTCTCTGCACGTATCGCAAGAAACACTCAAATCTATATTCAGGAAGAGACCAACATAACCAAGTCCCTTGACCCTTGGGCTGGTTCTTATTATGTTGAGAAACTAACTGCTGATATTGCCGAACGCGCATGGGGCCACATTGAGGAGGTAGAAAAACTTGGAGGAATGTCAAAAGCAATTGAGACAGGTATTCCTAAGTTAAGAATTGAAGAGGCAGCTGCCCGTAAACAGGCACGCATCGACTCAGGAATTGACACTATAGTAGGTATTAACAAATACCGCCTGGAGAAAGAAGCTCCAATGGAAATTCTTGATATTGACAACTCAATGGTTCGGGAATCGCAAATTGCAAGGCTCAATGAGCTTCGTGCCAACCGCGACCAGTCTAAAGTGAAAGCAGCTCTCGCTGCAATTACTAATGCAGCCAAAACAAAAACCGGTAATCTTCTGGAGCTTGCAATTGAGGCAGCCAGAGTTCGTGCAACTCTAGGTGAAATTTCCGACGCATGCGAAGAGGTGGCCGGAAGATATAAAGCAATTATCCGTATGAATACAGGTGTTTACTCAAGTGAGGTTAAAAACGACAGCGACTTTGAAAAAGCAAAACAACTTGTTGTTGAGTTTGCGAAGAAAGAGGGTCGCCAGCCTCGTATTATGATTGCAAAACTTGGCCAGGACGGTCACGACCGCGGGGCAAAAGTTGTTGCAACCGGTTATGCCGACTGTGGATTTGATGTTGACATGGGACCTCTGTTCCAGACACCGGAAGAGGCAGCCAAACAAGCTGTTGAAAACGATGTTCACGTAGTTGGAGTCTCATCTCTTGCTGCAGGTCACAAAACACTCGTTCCGCAAATCATGGGCGAACTTAAGAAACTGGGCCGTGAAGACATTATGGTTATCGTGGGTGGTGTTATACCTGCCCAGGACTACGATGCGCTTTACAAAGCCGGTGCCGCTGCCATCTTTGGCCCCGGAACATCGGTTTCTGTTGCGTCAATTAAACTGATGGAGCTGTTGCTTCAGAAGTTTGAATAAGCGGTAAAATTTGATAATTAATAAAAAGGGCGTCTGAAATTAATTTCAGA
>JAAXVX010000048.1 GCA_013335275.1 Bacteroidales bacterium | reverse complement strand
CTCAAACAGCAGGAAGGGCCGCACGAAATGTAGAAGGAAAAGTTATCATGTATGCCGATAAAATTACCCGCTCTATGCAGAGAACGATAGAGGAGACAGACAGAAGGCGGATAAAGCAGGAGGAATACAATAAGTTAAACAATATTGAACCACGTCAGGTTGCACGTCAGATAAGAAATGTCCTTGGACGTTCGAGGGAATTTGATGAACCAAACCTGCCGGTTAACCCGCTTCTTGCAGACCCTGTTCTTGCCTATCTGAGACCTGAACAAATAGTGGGTGCAATTGAAGAGGCGAAGAAAGAGATGGAGCTTGCCGCAGCAGATCTGGACTTTTTGCGTGCAGCAAGATTCAGGGATGAAATGAATGCGCTTAAAAAACTTTTAGAGGTTAAAAAGTGATGATTTCCGAAAAGCTTGACAAGGTACTTAAAGGTTGTTATCCGGAAGAGGTGGCACAAGTGATGAGGGCATTTGAAATTGCCAGCGACAGTCTGTATGGTCAAAAAAGAGAGAATGGTTCTCCTTTTATGGACCATGTGATTGCTGTTGCCGAAATTGTTGCCTGTGAAATTGGTCTGATGCCTCAGTCCGTTGCCGCAGTTTTTTTGCATGAAGCATACAGGCTAAGCAGTGAGAAGCTTGACGAGTTTAAAAAGGAGTTTGGCAACGAGATTATACTAACGGCAAAGAGCCTCAATAAAATCTCTGAAATCAATCCTAAGGATACAGGCCTCCAGGCAGACAACTACAGAAAACTTATTGCTTCTTACTCAAAAGACCCAAGGGTCAGTCTCATTAAACTTGCCGACAGGCTTGAAATAATGAGGAGTCTTGACAATTTTCCAAAACCAAAGCAGCTTAAAAAATCTACGGAAACTCTTTTATTATATGCCCCTCTTGCACACCAGCTGGGCTTATATAACATAAAAAGCGAGATGGAAGATCTCGGTTTTAAATACACCGATCCCGAGCATTACAGATTTATAACAAATAAGTTAAAGGCAGGAGAACAAGACCGTAAAAGGATGACGGACCTTTTTGTTAAACCAATCGAACTTGCGCTCAAAAAAGCCCATATCAAATACAGGCTAAAGAGCAGAACAAAAACTGCTTTTTCAATCTGGAAAAAAATTCAGAAACAACAAATTCCTTTTGAAAATGTTGCGGACCTGTTTGCTATAAGAATAATACTGGAATCCCCTCCCGAAAGAGAAAAAGAACTTTGCTGGAAAGCATATTCTATTGTTACGGAATATTACAAACCGGATACCGACCGCCTGAGAGACTGGATAACAGTTCCAAAATCCAACGGATATGAGTCTTTGCATACCACTGTTACAACTCCCCAGAATTCGATTATTGAAATTCAGATACGAACCGAAAGGATGGACGACATTGCAGAAAACGGTCATGCATCCCACTGGTCATATAAGGGCGTTAAAACCGGTCAGGGGCTGGAAAACTGGCTCACAGGTGTTAAGTCGCTGCTTGAATCGACAGATAAAAGGAGCGTTACTCATTTCCTCGACTTTGCAATGGACGAGATTTTCGTCTTCACACCGGATGGCGATTTAAGAAGACTCTTAGCCGGTTCAAGTGTTCTGGACTTTGCTTTTGATATACACACAAACCTGGGACTAAAGTGTTCCGGTGCCAAATTAAACGGCAAGCCATGCTCGATACGTGAGAAGCTTAAGACGGGCGATGTTGTTGAGATAATGAGTTCAAAGAACCAGAAACCGTCTCTGGACTGGTTGAATTTTGTTGTATCGTCAAAGGCACGGGCAAAAATCAAACAAAAGGTCAAGGAGGAAGAGAGTAAAGCAGCCACTGTGGGTAAAGAGCTTTTTGAAAGGAGGATGAACAACTGGAAGATATCTGTTGAAGACGAAGTTGTTACATACCTTGTGAAACACTTTAAATGCAAGACTGCTGCGGAGTTTTATGCAAAGCTTGAGTCTTCCGAAATAGATATTTCCGATGTTAAACCGCTTCTTACAGAAAAGGTTAAAACAGATTCGGCCGAAACTGTAAAAGAACAGGCCGTATTTGCTCCGGAGAGCAAAACAAATCAGCCAGAAACAGGCTCGTCCGACTTCCTTATTATTGACGAAAAACTTAATAATATAGGATTTAAACTCTCAAAATGCTGTAATCCTATTATGGGTGATGAAGTTTTCGGGTTTGTAACTATCAGGGAAGGGATAAAAATTCACAGAATCAACTGCCCAAATGCAGCCCGTCTTATGGACAGCTACCCGTACAGAATTCAAAAAGCCAGATGGAGAAATACATCTTCTGCAAACAGTTTTCAGGCGGCACTCAAAATCAACGCATATGGAGAGACCGGTCTGGGGCAGCAAATAATGGAGATTATAAATAATTTGAACGTAACGATGCGGCATTTCTCAATATCCGACGAAAAGGGCAATGTAACCGCAAAACTGCAGATTCTTGTACCCAATAATCAGGTATTGGACAGAGTAATCTTCAACTTAAAAAAATTAAAAGGAATCAAATCCGTAAGCAGAATTTCCAATGTCTGAAAACTATATACACATTAAAGGAGCCAGAGTAAATAATCTTAAAAATCTTGAGGTGAGCATACCCAGAGATAAACTCATTGTTATCTCCGGAATATCGGGGTCTGGAAAGTCCAGCCTTGCGTTTGATACGATTTTTGCCGAGGGCCAGCGTCGTTTTGTAGAGAGTCTGTCATCATTTGCCCGCCAGTTTCTGGGCAGGATGTCAAAACCGGATGTAGATGAAATTTCCGGAATTCCGCCTGCAATTGCCATCGAACAAAAGGTAAATACAAGAAATCCACGCTCTACTGTTGGTACAAATACAGAAATCTACGATTACCTGAGGCTGCTGTATGCAAAGATTGGCAAGACATATTCTCCCGTGAGCGGTGAAGAGGTGAGGCGACACAGCATTAAAGACGTGACCGACTATATTTTTTCTCTTGAGCAGGGAAGCCCTGTATTCATACTTGTTCCGCTGGGGCTCCATTTTAAGGACAGCAGGGTAGAGAAGCTTATTGGAGTAAAAGAAGAGGGTTTTACAAGGCTGTTTTCCGACGGGGAGATAATTAAGATTGACGATGCTTTAAAAAATGGCATAGATAATTCATCTCCTGTTTACCTGCTTGTAGACAGGGTGATTATGGATAACAGCGAAGAGCTCAAAAAGCGGCTCGGCGATTCATTGCATACCGCATTTGGCGTAAACCACGAATCCGGATCGGAAAGAGGAACTGTACTTATTTGCAGCGGAAGAAAAGGGGAGGAGCCAAAAGTTTTTTCTACTCTGTTTGAGGCAGACGGAATTCTTTTTGAAGAACCAACGGATCTTCTTTTCAGTTTTAACAACCCCATTGGAGCTTGTCCGGTGTGTTCCGGCTATGGGAAAATTCTTGGCATAGACGAAAACCTTGTTGTCCCGGACCCGTCTCTCTCTGTCTTTCAGGAGGCAATAGCTTGCTGGAGGGGTGAGATAATGAAGCAGTTTTACGACGACTTTATTAATAATGCCCATCTGTTTGATTTTCCTATTCATAAACCATTTTACCAGCTTTCTCCCGATTTGAAATTGTTGTTGTGGACAGGCAATGAGTATTTTAAAGGGTTAAACGATTTTTTTAAGATTCTGGATCAAAATAAATACAAAGTTCAATATAGAATTTTAATAAGCAGATACACAGGAAAAAGCACATGTCCTGAGTGCAGGGGAACAAGGCTTAGAAAAGAGGCTCTGTATGTTAAAATTGGCGGACGGTCAATAAATGAACTTCTTGAAATGACAATTGGCGAGCTTCGGAAGTTTCTCGTAAATCTCAAGCTGAGTGAATATGACTTGAAAATTGCCGAAAGAGCCATTAAGGAATTGGCTGACAGGCTCGAGTGCATTGATTCTGTCGGTTTGTCGTACCTAACTCTCAACAGACCATCAAACACATTAAGCGGGGGAGAGAGTCAGCGGATTAACCTTGTTAGCTCTATTGGAAGCAGCCTCGTGGGTTCTTTGTATGTTCTTGACGAGCCAAGCATCGGTCTTCACCCGAGAGATACACAAAGACTTATTACCGTATTAAATCGCCTCAGGGATTTGGGTAATACGGTATTGATTGTAGAACATGACGAAGAGATAATCCGTTCGTCGGACCAGCTGATAGATATTGGTCCTCTGGCCGGCCGCCATGGCGGAGAACTGGTATTTCAGGGGAGAGTAAATGACGTACCTTCGGAAGAGGAGTGCAGGAAAAGCCTCACTCTTGCCTTTTTGTCCGGAAGGGAAAAAATTGAACTTCCTCACTTTCGCAGAGAATGGAGTTCATATATAGAGGTTGTTGGCGCATTTGAACACAATCTTAAAGAGATAGATGTGAAATTTCCTCTCCGGGTGTTCACAGCAGTTACAGGAGTGAGCGGCTCCGGAAAGTCTACTCTTGTGAGAGACATCCTTTACCCTGCCTTATACCGGAAAATTAATCAGCTTGGCGAAAAACCTGGAGCACACAAAGAACTGAGGGGCGATTTGAATAAAATATCGGCAATTGAATATATTGACCAGAACCCAATTGGAAAGTCTTCAAGGTCGAATCCCGCTACATACCTCAAGGTATACGATGAAATCCGGAAACTGTTTTCGGAGCAGCCGTATGCAAAGGCAAACGGATACGGGCATTCACACTTTTCTTTCAACATAGAAGGGGGGAGATGTCCTGAATGTCAGGGAGAGGGGGTAATCAAAATTGAGATGCAGTTTATGGCCGATGTACAAATGGTTTGCGACTCGTGTCACGGAAAGAGGTTCAAAGAAGATATCCTTGAAGTAAGGTACAAGGATATGAATATTAACGATGTCCTTAATATGAGTGTGGACGAGGCAATAGATTTCTTTTCCGCACAAAAGGAGGCAACGGCAAAGAGAATTGCGGAAAAACTTGCACCTCTCAAGGCAGTAGGGCTTTCGTATGTTCAGCTTGGCCAGAGCAGCAGCAGTCTCAGCGGAGGGGAGAGTCAGAGGGTTAAGCTTGCATCTTTTCTAAGCAAGGAGAGCTCGTCCGGTTCTATACTTTTCATTTTTGACGAACCTACGACAGGTCTCCATTTTTACGACATACGAAACCTGATGAATTCATTTAATGAACTCATATCGAGAGGCCACACGATTATTGTAGTGGAACATAATATGGATGTGGTCAAGTGTGCAGACTGGATAATTGACCTCGGGCCGGACGCAGGAGAGAAGGGAGGAGAGGTTGTCTTTGCCGGAAGGCCGGAAGATCTTGTTAAACTTAAAGATAATTTTACAGCTCAGGCACTTTTGGGAAAAGTCAATAATTGAGTAAATTTGTAAAAACACAAGAGAATGAAAAGAGCGCGTTTTGTTGTTCCGGTCATACTCTTACTGCTGATTTTTCCGGGCAGTATCAAGGCACAAAAAGAATCTCCGTTCATCTGGAGCTTTGCGCCTCAGGTAGGAACCGACATTGGAGCCCCAGTCCCATACCCGTTAAGTTCAATGAGGGGAGACTATAATCCCTATCCAAAAATTCTTCCTTCAATTGGAGCCAGAACAACATTCAAATTCCGTGCAGGCTGGACATTTGCCGCCGAACTCACATATAAGACTGTTGCCATGACTGCCAATGCAAGGGTTGAAAACCAACGCATGAAAGGCGAAGACGGGTCTACAGATCAGTATTTTACAGGTACGGCAAGCATTGAAAGTTCCTATACTCAACTTGAAGTCCCTCTCTATTTAAAATATATGATTGGCAGGAACCGTTCACACAGGGTACTTCTTGGAGGTTATTATTCGTATATTCTTGACGCAACTTTTATTTCGGAGGCGAAAAAAGGCTTTATTGGTGCCGCTCCGGATAATCCGGATGATGTTGTGAACCCGGACAATCCAAGAATAATGGACTTTTCTGAAACTCTTTCAAACTGGGATGCGGGAATTATCTTAGGATATGAAATTGGAATCAGCTCCAGGCTCAACCTTGGAATCCGTGCAATGGTGGGAATGAAAGATATATTTAAGAACGATCCTCCGTTCGATTTTAAAATGATTCCGGTGAGAGGGTCGGTCCTGATAAGTTATGATTTGTTCGAAATAAAAGCAGGGAAGGGCAGAAGACTTGTACGTTAATTAGCCTCCGAGAGGTGGTAAATGAGATAAAACAGAAGTTGTGTGCGCTTTGCAAGCACAGGATAGTTAATAAACTGGTAGTCGTCCGTTGTCTTATATGTATGCATGTGAATACCCGACGTTACAAGCACAGACGGGATTTTTTTCGAGGCAAAACTGTATTGATCGGAAGTTTTGTAAAATAACTCAGAAAAAGAGGCACTGCCGTAATAACTGTAATTGATGTCCATGTCAAATCCGTAAAACTTTTTTGCGGCATCAAGTCTTTTCTTAATAAATCCGTTGTTTCCCGCAGTTCCAAGCACTATCATATAACTGGAATCCTTTCCCGGAGGAGCAAATATGGTTCCAATCTGGTCGATGTTAATATTGCAGACAATGTTTTTTGCCGGTATAGGCAATCTTTTCACAAACTCTTTAGAGCCGGCCATATTGTGTTCCTTCTCGTCCATCAGCACAAAAAGAATGTTCTTTTTAAGCCCGGGCATCTCTGTCCTGACATTGGAAAAGAGCTCGGCCAGTGTAAGAAGTACCGTAACTCCCGATGCGTTATCGTCGGCACCGTTATATATTCTTTCTCCTATTTTCCCAAGATGGTCGTAATGGGCCGAAACAACAATGTAATCTTCTGAATAACCCGAAGAAAGAACAACACCTGCCACATTTCTCCCAATGAGGGTATCCTTTTTGAAACTTTGGACAAAAGTCTGGCTGTAGAAGGGAATCATGTTCCACTGTTTAAACAGACTTGTCGCCATGGAAATTGTCATGAGGCTTCCAATGCTGTTTGTTGCCCTGCCTTCCAGAGAATCATCGGCCAGAAAAGAGAGCATTCCCTTTTGCTTCTCCTGCGAAACCATTGATGCATATCTTGAAATATCCCTTACTTGTGCAAACTGAACAGAACTTATATGCAAA
Organism: Bacteroidales bacterium; assembly: GCA_013335275.1. Taxonomy (GTDB): domain Bacteria; phylum Bacteroidota; class Bacteroidia; order Bacteroidales; family UBA932; genus Bact-08. Next base: position 1,401 of record JAAXVX010000048.1, on the reverse strand, counting down.
AACAAGAGAATGAGAATGGCCGGGGAATACTTCATCTAGAATTCATTATATTTGTCAAAATTAATCTATTTGTTCAAGATTATGCAAAAGAAAAGGGCGAAGAGAGGCTCCTCAAGAGCTAAAACTTTTAAAAATAAGATTTTAAGATTTTTAAAATTCCTTTTTATATACCTTCCTGCTTCTTTTATACTGCTTTCTGTGCTGATGATGTTTGCATTAAAGTGGGTTCCTGTCTACTACACACCTTTAATGCTTATAAGAAGTGTCGAGAACATTGGCGATAATACATTTGAAACTCACAAAAAATGGAGGTCGCTTGACAATATTTCAAAGAATATGGCAATGGCAGTAATGGCAAGTGAAGACACCCGCTTTCTGACGCACAGGGGGTTCGACTGGGAAGAGATTGATAATGCCATTGATGCTAGCAAAAGAGGAAAGAGACTTAGAGGTGCAAGCACAATTAGCCAGCAGACTGCAAAAAACGTATTTCTTTTTCCTGCCCGGTCGTGGGTGAGAAAAGCCTTTGAATCCTATTATACGCTTGGCATAGAGCTTATTTGGGGTAAAGAGAGAATAATGGAGGTATATCTTAACGTTGCAGAAATGGGACGGGGAATTTACGGGGCAGAGTCTGCGGCACAAGAGTTGTTTAACAAACCTGCAGCTAAACTCTCTTCGAGGGAGAGTGCACTTATTGCAGCGTCCCTTCCCAACCCTCTTAAGAGAAATGCCGCCAGGCCAAGTTCATATATGGTGTCCAGAGCATCTTCCATCGAGTATATGATGGGAATGATTGAGGTCCCGGAATGGCTTGTTAAGAAACCTGTAAAGAAAATTAATAAAAACAAGTAACTACATTAAGAGTATGCGCAGCAGAGTATTGTTAATTTTTATATTATCCCTCATTACATTTGAAACAGCGTATTCTCAGTACGATAAACAAAAATTCTTTTTTAGGGGCAGGCAATTTCTGATAGAGGGAAAATACGCTCAGGCAATTGAAAATTTCAATATCCTTTCTCAGCTGGATACAACACTATATGAATCCTATTTCTTCAGAGGGATAGCAAAATACAATCTTGGCGACTTTTTGGGAGCTCAGATTGATTTTGACAAAACGCTTAAAATTAATCCGCTGTATACTCCGGCATATCATTACAGGGCAATTACTCTCAGCCGGATTGGCAAATACGACCTTGCACTCAAAGACCTGGAAGAGGCCGTGGATTTGCGGCCGAGTTATACTGGTCTCTATTTCAGCAGGGGTGTAACATACTTTTTGTCTCAGCAGTTCGAAAAAGCAGTAGAGGATTTCAACCGTTTTCTCAGGTTTGAGCCAAAAGTTCCGGATGCCTACCTGAACAGGGGTGCATCTTATCTTTTTCTGGGAGACACAAC
>JAAXVX010000047.1 GCA_013335275.1 Bacteroidales bacterium | reverse complement strand
TGCAATAAGACCGAGTTCAGCCATTTTTTCACACACGTCCCATGCCTCTTTGCCATCGTGAGGTTTAATGACAATCGCATTAAGAAGACCTTTACCTCTTATTTGTGCAATGAAAGGCGATTTAACTTTTGACATTTCGTCTCTGAAAATTTTGCCAAGGTATTCCGATTTTTCAACCAGTTTCTCGTCCTTTACTACTTCCAGAGCAGCTATTGCAACTTTGCACGCCAGCGGGAACCCGCCGAATGTGGAACCGTGTTCGCCTGGTTTGATTGTCAGCATGATTTCATCATCGGCCAGTACGGCTGATACAGGCAATACGCCTCCGGAAATTGCTTTTCCTAAAATAACCATATCCGGGCGGATGCCTTCGTGGTCGCAGCAAAGCATCTTACCTGTCCTGGCTATTCCTGTCTGTACTTCATCTGCAACAAACAAGACATTGTATTTTTTGCATAAATCAAAACATGCTTTCAGATATCCTTCATCAGGAACAAAAACTCCTGCCTCACCCTGAATTGGCTCTACTAAAAAGGCAGCAATATTTTTTCCTTGTTTTTCAAATACTTGTGCAAGTGCATTAACATCATTATAAGGTATTTTTACCAGACCGGGAGTGAACGGGCCGTACTGGCTATATGAGTCAGGGTCAGATGAGAGCGAGACAATGCTTATGGTTCTTCCATGGAAGTTGCCTTCACAGCCCACAATAAGAGCCTGATTTTCAGGAATATTCTTTTTTATATAACCCCAGCGACGCGCCAGCTTAAGGGCGGTCTCAACAGCTTCGGCACCTGAGTTCATTGGCAACACTTTGTCATATCCAAAGTAATTGTGCATAAACTCTTCGTAAGGTCCCAGACAGTCGTTGTAAAAAGCACGGGATGTAAGACATATTTTCCATGCCTGCTCTGTGAGTGCTTCAACAATTTTTGGATGACAGTGCCCTTGGTTTACAGCTGAATAAGCCGAAAGAAAATCAAAGTATCTTTTGCCGTCAACATCCCATACAAATGCACCTTTGCCTTTTGAGAGAACTACGCCAAGCGGGTGGTAATTGTGCGCTCCGTATTTCTCCTCCTGTGCGATAAAAGCAGAGGCTCTTGAAGAAAGTTCCATAATTTTTTGTGGTTATAAATTGATTACTAAATTTGCACTCTTGGTATTATAGCAAAGTTAAGCCTATTTTTTCACAAAAAATGTTAATAAGATGTTTGCAATTCGAAAAAATAGCCTTATCTTTGCAACCCGTTTTATATAACGCAATTATACAAAGTAAAGATTAACAGCTAATTATGCCAACAATTCAACAATTAGTACGCAATGGCCGTACAGTGTTAGTGGAGCAAAGCAAATCGCGCGCACTCGATTCGTGTCCTCAAAGACGCGGTGTTTGCGTTCGTGTTTACACGACAACGCCTAAAAAGCCTAACTCGGCAATGCGTAAGGTGGCCCGTGTTCGTCTGACTAACCAGAAGGAAGTAAATGCGTACATACCGGGAGAAGGTCACAACCTCCAGGAGCACTCAATTGTGCTAGTTCGTGGTGGTCGTGTAAAAGACCTTCCGGGTGTTCGTTACCACATTCTTCGCGGTGCGCTTGACACAGCAGGTGTTGAGGGTCGTAAGCAAAGCCGCTCACTCTATGGCACTAAGAGACCTAAGAAAGGTGCTGCCGCAGCTCCGGCCAAAAAGAAGTAAAAATTAATTTATAACAAGAACAAATGAGAAAAACGAAGCCTAAAAAGAGGATTCTGCTTCCTGATCCCAAGTTCCACGATGTGTTGGTAACACAATTCGTGAATAACCTGATGTATGAGGGAAAGAAGAGTATTGCCTTAAGTATTTTTTATGATTCAATGGATATCATAGGCGAGAAGATGAAAGATTCTGACAAGGCTCCTTTGGAAATTTGGAAAAAAGCACTAGAAAATATTACTCCACAAGTTGAGGTTAAGAGCCGCAGAGTGGGTGGTGCAAACTTCCAGGTTCCTACAGAGGTGCGTCCGGAAAGGAAAATTTCGCTTTCGATCAAAAACATGATTCTGTACGCACGTAAGCGCTCTGCACACTCAATGGCAGAAAAGCTGGCTGCCGAAACTATGGCTGCCTACAATAACGAAGGTGGAGCATACAAGAGAAAAGAAGATATGCACAAGATGGCCGAAGCCAACAAGGCTTTTGCTCACTTCCGTTTTTAGTACCCAAGAAAGATAAATGGCAAGAGATTTAAAATATACCAGGAATATCGGCATCATGGCTCATATTGATGCCGGTAAGACTACTACTTCGGAACGTATTCTTTTTTATACAGGTAAAAACTATAAGATTGGAGAGGTTCACGAAGGCGCCGCTACTATGGACTGGATGGTTCAGGAGCAAGAGAGGGGAATAACCATCACTTCTGCGGCAACGACAGCATTTTGGAATTATGACGGAAACCAGTATCAGATAAACCTTATCGATACTCCCGGTCACGTGGATTTTACTGTTGAAGTGGAGAGGTCTCTCCGCGTTCTGGACGGTACAGTTGCTACATTTTGTGCAGTTGGCCGTGTTCAGCCTCAGTCAGAAACCGTTTGGCGCCAGGCCGACAAATATAAAGTTCCAAAACTTGCATACGTAAATAAAATGGACCGCGTTGGTGCCGATTTTATTGCTGTTGTAGAGGAGATGAATGATAAGCTTGGAGCACACGCTCTGCCTATCTGCCTTCCAATTGGAGCGGAGGAAAAGTTTGAGGGAATTATTGACCTCATTTCAAAAAAAGCATATTACTACGAAACAGAAAGCAAGGAACTGGTTAACTATGTAGTTAAAGAAGTTCCTGCCAATATGGTTGCGGAGGTAGAAGAGTGGAGAGCGAAACTGATTGAGTCAATAGCTGAATATAACGATGGTATACTTGAAAAGTTCTTTGAAAATCCGGACTCTATTACAGAGGACGAGATTATCGAAGCACTGCGTAAAGCAACCATAGATATGGCTGTTGTTCCAACAACATGCGGTTCTTCATTTAAAAACAAGGGAGTTCAATTCCTGCTCGATGCAGTTATGCGTTACCTTCCTTCTCCAATGGATGTTGAATCTGTTATCGGAATAAACCCGGACACAAATAAAGAAGAGGCTCGTCATCCATCCGTAAAAGATCCTTTCTGCGGACTGGTATTCAAAATTGCAACCGACCCGTTTGTTGGAAGGCTTGCATTTATTCGTGCTTATTCAGGTAAACTTGATTCAGGCTCATACGTGCTCAACACACGTTCAGACAAAAAAGAGCGTATTGCAAGGCTTTACCAGATGCACTCGAATAAACAGAATGCAATTGACAGCGTAGAAGCAGGTGATATTTGCGCAGCAGTAGGTTTCAAAGATCTTCGTACTGGAGATACCGTTTGCGTGGAAAACCATCCGCTTGTCCTGGAATCAATGACATTCCCGGATCCTGTTATCGGCCTCGCAATTGAACCTAAGACACAAAAAGACCTTGACAAGCTTGGCATGGCTCTGAATAAACTTTCTGAAGAGGACCCTACTTTTACAGTTCGTACCGATCAGGAAACAGGCCAGACAGTTATCTCAGGAATGGGTGAACTTCACCTTGAGATTATTGTAGACAGGCTCCGTCGCGAATTCAATGTTGAAATTAACCAGGGTGCACCTCAGGTTAACTACAAAGAGGCAATCCGTTCCACTGTCAACCACCGTGAAGTCTTCAAAAAACAGACCGGCGGCCGTGGTAAATTTGCCGACATTGTGTTTGAAATAGGACCTGCAGACGAAGGAGTATCAGGACTTCAGTTTATTGACTCCGTTAAAGGGGGAAATATTCCTAAAGAGTACGTCCCTTCTATTGAAAAGGGCTTCAAAGCCGCAATGGCAAACGGTGTTCTCGCCGGATACGAAGTTCCTGCAATGAAGGTAACACTTAAAGACGGATCGTTCCACCCTGTTGACTCAGACGCACTATCTTTCGAGATTTGCGCAAGACAGGCATTCCGTAAATCATGCCCTAAAGCAAACCCTTACATTCAGGAGCCTATCATGTCTCTTGAAGTTGTAACTCCGGAAGATTATATGGGAGATGTTATCGGTGACCTTAACAAGCGCCGCGGACAAATCACAAATATGGATTCCAAAGGCAATGCAAGGATAGTTAAGGCCAAAGTTCCGCTTTCTGAGCAGTTTGGCTATGTAACAGTGCTTCGTACTCTCTCTTCGGGAAGGGCAACAAGTACTATGGAGTTTTCTCATTACGCCGAACTTCCTGCAACTCTGTCAAAAGAGGTTATCGAGAAGGCCGGAGGAAAGAAGTTTAACGACGATTCAGACGAATAATAAGATTAATAATTGGTTAATATAAATTAAAATGAGCCAAAAAATAAGAATAAAGCTAAAATCTTACGATCACATGCTGGTAGACAAATCTGCCGACAAGATTGTAAAAACTGTTAAAGCTACAGGTGCAATTGTTAGCGGTCCTATTCCACTCCCTACAGACAAGAAGATCTTTACTGTAAACCGTTCAACATTTGTTAATAAGAAAGCGCGTGAGCAGTTTGAGCTTAACTCTTTCCGTCGCCTCCTCGATATCTACAGCTCTACTCCTAAAACAGTAGATGCTCTTATGAAACTCGAGCTTCCAAGCGGTGTTGAAGTTGAAATAAAAGTTTGATGAAAAATATTCGGTAGATTTTTAAATTTTTGCCGAGGTTTTCCGGGCCTATAGCTCAGTTGGTTAGTAGCACCTGACTCATAATCAGGGGGTCGCTGGTTCAAGCCCAGCTGGGCCCACAAAGGGAGTGAACAATGTTCACTCCCTTTCCCGTTTTAAATATGACACAATTTGATGTATATGCCTGAATTTGTGTTTATTAAAATCAATTTTTATCCATTAGAAAAATCGATTTTTTCATATAAATGATAATCTGCTAGTTACCTCAAACTGCGTCAAAGTCTAAAGAAAAATGAGCGGGAAAATAAATGTGACGATAATTGTCCAGATCACATAGACGGGAAGGTACCGGGCAATAGCGTTTCCAATATCTTCCGGGTCGGTTTTCTTCGCAAGAAACTTGTAAAGTTGCGCTGTGACCATGATAAGATTTATCAGAATCAGAATGTTTGCTCCCAGGACTGCTGTGCGGTTAGGTGTGATTCCCCACTCAGAGATTCTGAATAGAATTGCAGAAAGTGCGATGCTGTTTACTACAATAGTGATAACGGAGAGCAGAAGGAGAATCCATATCTCTGCACGACTCTTGGTTCCCTTTAATGTCCCGGCAACAGAAAAGAAAATAATTGCCATAACACCTACAAGAAGTGCGTTGAAGATAATCAGAAACTCCCTGTCGTTGTATGGATCTTTCCCGGACATAATCATTGCTCCAAGAAAAACCAGAAGCATTACCAGCACAAGCGGGCTGAATATCTTTGCTATTACGGGGGATACCTTTCCAACCAGCTGAGGATTGGTTTGTGTAAGATAAGTTGCAATAATTGGTGCCGCAGCTAATCCGAATATTCCAAAATATGAAAAATAGAACTCCTCTATTTTAAACCCTATGAGTTCGAAGAGACCAATTGTCACAGCGCTCATAATTCCACCTGCAATAAGAATGAGAGCCGTCATCACAACCAGGTCTCCGTTATATTTCAGATATTCAAGTCGTCTTTTGTTACGCCCTCTGATTCCTCCAACAAACGCAAATCCTGTAATTGCCCACAAAAAAAGGATTAAGTGGATGCACGACAGAATCAATGTATCGGTTTCGGGAAGTGGAAGGGAGTTGATAAAAACAAGTCCGGCTATCATTGCTCCTGCAATAAGAGCTATTTTGCCTTTTGGCAGATTGTTCTTCCACGAGAAATAAGCTGCCAGTACAGGGAAGAGCACAAACCCAATATTACGGGGATAAAAGAACTCTTCGTCAAGTGCAAAAATTGCAGGAATTTTTGCAATCAATCCGGCAAGCAATGAGGCTGCAATTATAATAAACAACTCTTTGCCATTACCCCAGTTTATTGCATCACTTTCATAGTTTAGTCTTTCGTTCCATGTGTCTGCAACAGGGTTTCCGATAATTTCCGGATACAATTGGGCAAACTCCTTTTTGAAGAGGACTTTGTTTGACCGGTACATCTTTTCAAGTTGTTCCGGGTCGTTCAGAAATGCGAGAATTTCGTTTTTCATGATTTTTGTGTACTAAAATTTATTTAAAAGAACTTTGTTTTTCAAAGTATGTTAATAAAAAAAATATATATCGTATTTATATTGATTTCCCGGATTTGATAAATTTTTCCAATGCCTCCAGATGATCATTGAACGCCTTCTTTCCTTCCTTTGTCATAAAGTATCTGGTATTAGGTTTCTTGCCTACAAATGATTTTTCCACTCCAATAAACTCCTCTTTCTCAAGTGCTTTTATATGACTCGCAAGATTTCCGTCGGTCACATCAAGATACTCTTTGAGTGCATTGAAATCAAGCACATCATTGACAGCCAGGGCCGACATTATTCCAAGCCGTATCCTGCTTTCAAAAGCTTTGTGTAAACCGTCTGTTAAAATTCTCACCTTTCGTATTTATAATGCATGTAAATACCATAAATAATGTTGACAACTCCAAAGCCCAGAGCCCATATCAATAAACCATACTCAACGAAGTACGAGCTAATGAGGCCCAGCCCTATCTGAATAATTCCAAGGACTTTCACCTCTTCCAGTGTGTGCCTGCTGGCATTGAATAGTGCCATCCCATAGAATATCAGCGAAACGGGAGCAATAAGGCCAATCAATCCTTTTGCTATCAGGACAAGAATAAGAAGTCCTCCAGCGACAAGCGGAACAGCCATATTGGTCATGAGACGCCTAGTCGTTGAATTCCATATTTTTTCACCTCTTTTGCCGGCATTTCTGCCGGAAAGAAAAACAACTGTACTTAAAGCCAGTAAAAGTATTGCTATTGCAACACAAATTACATTAGTAAGGTTTGCCGATGAACCTCCTGACTCAGCTATAATGTAATCTATCGCATCTGGATTGAAATCAAAAACCGTGTATGCGACAAAAGCTCCTACCAACGCATAGATACCAGCCATAACGCCTGCCAGCCCGGAGAGCGACAGAAATTTTGAAGAACGCTCCATCATTGAGCGAATCTCAGATATATCCTGAATGTAGTCCTTTTCCTCTTTCATTTAAAAGTACTTTTATTTGCAAAGTAAAAATAAATATTTCAATAATGCAAGAGTTTCCGGTTTTTAGTGCCGGCTCTCCTGCTCAACGAATCTATCAACACATTTGCTCCCTCAGGATTTACATGGTCTGGGTCCTCAAAATAATTGTCAATGTTCGAAAATGCATTCTTGAAATCCCATACTTCAATTCCTTGTGATATCAATATACTGTCTGCCTTATAAGATTTATTGCCCAGGATTTCAAGAAATTCTCCTGAGAGAGGAAATTTTATGCCAATCAATTTGATATTCTTCTGTTTGCATAAATTGATAATGTCCAGAAGCGATTTTTCAAGTTTTTTGGAGGAGGTGTCTGAGGGAAACTGCTCTTTGACTCTTGATTCGGCAAGTTTAAATTTTGTGGCTCTGGAAAGAGAACTCCATGGTGCTTTATTGGCTTTTACTTTTTTATTATCGGCCAAACTGAAAAGTTTCTTAACCTGTACTCCAATAAAATGTGTAATTATCGCACGAATATTGGGATCGAATATGACTATGTAATATTGCATTTTGAATATCGCATAATCCAAAAAATTATAATTCCCCTGAGTAAAATTATATTTTATTGATTTGTAATCATTATTTGATAGTTCCCTATATGGACTTAAAGTATGGTCATCGACGGAAATGTAAAGTGTGTCTGTTTTGTTTCTGCTGGTGAGGTATACAAGTTTTCTGTATATGTCAAGATATGATTCACTGTGGAAAGAAAAATTGGCAACACCCATTTTTTCAGTAAGGTCATACAGTTTGTATCCGTGCGAATCGGATAGTAAGTAGGATTTGTATTTTGTGGAATGTAAGTAATACGGCCTGAATGTCAACTCTTTTACGATAAATATTACAGTATTTAATGCTATGAGTATAAGTGAAAACTTAAATAACAAGCGGATAAATTTTTTCATTTCCATTTACTGCTATTAAAACTGAAAATAAATAAACTCAATATTGCTGGCGAAGTTCCCGAAAAGGTAAATTGAGAACAAAATAGCAATATAATATGACCACCGGCGGGAACGACTTTTGTTAACGCCCAACTTTTCTATTGCATACTGATGCTCCCTGCCCTTCCATTCTATAGTCATGAAAACAAAGAGAAGTAACACAATTGTAATAGATTCTTGAATGCCTAAAAAATCGGGGAAAGTGAAAAGCGATGCTGAGAAAATTTCAAAAACAATTTCCAATGCCTGTCCGATACTCTCTGCGCGGAAAAATATCCAGGCAAAGACAGTAATAGCAAATGTGAATAAAATCATGCAAAATTCTCTTATCGTAGGCCAGCTTTTACCTGCAGCTACAATTCCGATATTATTCCTGTTATTGTTTGTGAGCATAAGCGGGAGAAAATAGATTGCATTTAGTGCTCCCCAAGTAATATAGGTCCAGTTTGCGCCATGCCACAAACCACTTAAGATAAAG
>JAAXVX010000316.1 GCA_013335275.1 Bacteroidales bacterium | reverse complement strand
CTTCTTCCGATTATTCTAAAGCCACCAAAAAGCTTAACCTGAAAGAGAAAAACAAAATCGCTGTTGTTTATGCCAATGGTGACATTATTATGGGCAAATCGGACGAAAACATTGCATCCGACAACTTTGTTGCGCTTCTTGCCAAAGTAAGGAAAGACAGCTCAATTAAGGCAGTTGTGCTAAGGGTAAACTCTCCGGGTGGATCTGCTCAGAGTTCCGAGATTATTGAACGCGAGCTTGCACTTTTGCGTAAGGACAAACCGGTTGTAGTGAGCATGGGAGACTATGCCGCATCTGGGGGATACTGGATTGCTTCTAATGCAGACAAAATTGTTACAAACAATACTACGCTCACAGGTTCTATTGGTGTGTTCAGCATGGTTTTAAATGCTCAAAAGACACTCAACAAACACTTGTCGATAAATACAGCAACCGTTAATACAAATAAACACAGCGATATAATGTCCGGCTACAGATCTCTTGACAATGAAGAAATTGCATTTATCCAGTCTTCTGTTGAGGTAATTTATACCGACTTTGTGAATCTGGTTTCTAAAGGCAGGAACTTATCTGCAGAAAAAGTAGATTCTATTGGACAGGGCAGAATATGGTCAGGTGCAGATGCATTGAAAATCGGCCTGGCAGATGAGAAGGGCGGCATATCGGAAGCTCTTAAGGTTGCAGCTGCAATGGGCGAGGTTGAAACATACAGAATTGTTGAGTACCCTGTCATTAAATCGCAGATAGACAAAATCATTGAGACCCTTTCCGAAACAGGCGAGAGTGCAAAAGTGATAGCAAACCCTGAGATGATTCTTGAGAAAGCATACGCCAGACTTCGCAACGAATCCGGCATTAAAACATATGCCCGTCTTCCATTTAACGTAAATATCCGGTAACTTCTTTGAGGGTGGCCCGGCAGCCGGACACCTGCACAGGCAGTTATTTGTTTTTTAAATAGTTACTAAACATTTTGAGATATGATGTCTCATAATATTTAGTAACTATTTGTATGTTATGCGATTCATTAAATAGACCTGCGATGGCGGAGCATCTATTATCTCCAATAAATTGCGCTGGCAGTATAAGTAATAATGACAGCCAATAATCCGGAAATAATCACAGAAAGAACGCGGGTTCTCTTTTTATCGCTTTTCAAAAAAAGGTAGATTCCCGAAGACAATATCAATGTAGAGATTAAAGCAATAAAAATCATCCATGTGGTATACATTTCATCACTTAATATCCATACAAAGATTGGAACAAATCCATAGAGAGCGAAGAGTATCAAAGCAGGTTCTTCCTTAATCCTTTCTATAATTTTCTTAATTGGTTCACTGCCTGGCTTGATAATAAGACTAATGATGAGAGTGATTAGTAAGGGAGTCCATGCCCACAACCCCAGAACTCCATCTGAAAGGCCCGAAATTACCACCATCATTAAAAACACGCTTAATAACAGGCAAAAACCTATAGCAGGAAAAGACCAGCGTGGGAAATTTTTTATCCATCCAATACCTAATAGTACAAACATCGAAATTACAGCTGTTATGAACAAAAACATCTGGATAAGAGCAGGAACATTAAATCCTGAGTTGGAAAACGCCCACGACAGACCGAATAGTCCAAACGGAATTGTGGCCAACAAAGATGTGCGGGAAGAAAATGAAGTTTCCATATTCAATATTTTTAATGTGTACGTTTCAATCTTTTTCATCTCATATCCGGGAAGCTGACTGAACGATGCTTGCAGGGAATCTTCAAAAGATGCCCCTTCCGACATATTTTGCTCAATCATGCAGCATAGATGATCAAGAAAATCTCCGAAAATCAACCGGCTCTCAATATTATTCTTTATAAGATACTGTTTAACCTCTTTGACCTGTAATTTATTTAACATCATAAACTAAAGGTTTTAAATCAAACAATTGTACCAACATAGAAATTGATTCTTTGATTTCTTCCAGTTTTACGACAGCCGTTTGTTTGCCTGATTCTGAAAGAAGATAATATTTCCTCTCCCTGTTCCCTATCCACTCGCTTTCTGTCACCAGAATACCCTCATCCACCAGTTTATGTAGTGCAGGATACAAAGCACCTTCGGTTATGACTATTTTTTGAGAGGATAACTCTTTTACCTTTTGCGTAATCTGATATCCATACATTTTCCCCTCATCATTAATTAACTTTATAATCAGAGGTTTAATCGTTCCTTTTAGAATTTCTTGTGAAAACATAATTGCTGGTCTTTTAAGTTGTTATTCCAATTCTGAAACAAATATAATTATTTTTCATTATACATAATATTATTATGTATAATTTTATTATGCATTATGATAAAAAATAAAAGGGATAAGTGCCTTTCTGGTGGTAGGGTAATCAGAAAAAGTTGCCTTATACCATTTGTGGTGATGTAAGGCCCGGGGCAATAGATTGATAATTGACCAGACAACAAACGACAAACCT
>JAAXVX010000315.1 GCA_013335275.1 Bacteroidales bacterium | reverse complement strand
ATACATAATCCTCGAAGTTCTTGAAGAGCTGCATATACTTCAGCCCGGAGCATCAATACACATCAGCAGCAGGACACCGGAAAGATTCCTTAAGGCAGGGTGCAATGTTATCCGCAAAGGGTACGGTTATCCGTCGGTTTTTAATGCAGATGCCTATATTCAGGAACTCACGCGGCAGGGCAAATCCCTCACCGATGCGCGCGAAGGCGGATGCAGCGGTTGTATTGAGGTGGGCGCGTTTGGCAAGGAGGCATATCTGCTCACCGGATACCTGAATGTCCCAAAAATTCTTGAAATTACGCTTAACAACGGAACGGATCCCGTAAGCGGAAAAGTTGTAGGGATAAAAACAGGAGACCCGCTCGGATTTAAAAACTTCGAAGAGTTGTACGAAGCATTCATAAAACAGCTGAATTATATAACTGACCTCAAAGTGAGGGTAAGCAACTATATAGACAGGATGTTCGCAAAATATGCTCCCGCCACATTCTTGTCGGTGGTAATCGAAGACTGCATCAGAAAAGGAAAGGACTACTACAACGGCGGCCCGCGCTACAACACAAATTACATCCAGTGTACAGGGCTTGGTACTGTAACCGATTCCCTCTCGGCAATCAAATGGCACGTTTTCGAAAACGTCACTTTTTCAATGGAGAAGCTGTTGAATGCCGTTGCCCGGAACTTTGAAGGGGAAGAGATATTAAGACAGACAATAATAAACAAAACTCCATTCTTCGGGAATAACGACAATTACGCCGATTCAATAGCCGTGAGGGTTTACAACGACCTTTTCAATGCAATAGAGGGCAAGCCAAACACAAAGGGGGAATGTTTTCACCTTAATATGCTCTCCACAACCTGCCACGTTTATTTCGGAAAAGTTATGGGAGCAACTCCAAACGGAAGGCCGGCGGGAAGAGCCATTTCGGACGGCACCTCACCATCACAGGGTTCCGACACCCACGGACCTACTTCGGTAATCCAGTCCCTTGGCCGGCTCGACCAGATAAAATCCGGAGGCACGCTTTTAAACCTCCGATTCCTTCCGAATCTGGTAAAAACCGAACAGGACGTTGCTAAACTCGCCTCCCTAATCCGCACCTATTTCTCCCTGAGCGGCCACCATATCCAGTTTAACATAGTGGACACAGCCACGCTTCGCGATGCCCAGCAAAAACCCGAAGAGTACCGCGATCTGCTCGTGCGCATGGCCGGATACAGCGACTATTTCAACGACATGAACACCGACCTTCAGGAGGAGATTATCTCCCGGACAGAAAACGACTCGTTTTAGACCTTTAGATTAAAATTGCTATCTTAACCTTTGAGTTTTAATCATCAACAATATTATTCGGAAACTTATGAGCTACATATTTGACATAAAACGCTACTCGATAAACGACGGGCCGGGGATAAGGCTCACTGTTTTCTTCAAGGGTTGCCCCCTGTCCTGCATATGGTGTCATAATCCGGAGGGGATTGACAAAGGTCAGAATAAACTGTACAATAAGCAGAAATGCCTCAACTGCCTCAGCTGCGTAAATATTTGTCCGCAAACGGCACTTGCAATGATGTCGGACGAGATTTCCACAGATGTGTCCCTTTGCACCGGTTGTGGAAAGTGTGCAGAAACATGCCCCACAAAAGCTCTTGAAATGTCGGGAAAGGAGATGAGCACCAATGAGATTATGAAAATAATTGAGAAGGAGATCATCATTTTCGACCAGTCAAGAGGCGGAGTGACATTTTGCGGAGGGGAACCGCTCTACAACAAGGAGGCACTCATCGAACTTCTGGACAGATGCCGGAAACTCTCAATTCATACAACTGTGGACACGTCGCTTCACGCAAATCCTGAGCTTGTAAGGGAGGTTGCCGGCAAATGCGATTTGCTGCTGATTGACATTAAGCATATGGATTCGGGCCTTCATTACAAATATACAGGAGTAAAAAACGAACTTATCCTATCCAATATAAGAATGGTTGCAGGAATGGGCGTTCCGTATATTATAAGAATTCCCCTTATTGAAGGCGTGAATGCCGATGAAAAGAACATGACTGATACTTCCCGTTTTGTATCCTCACTCCCCGGAAAGATGCCAAAGGTGGAATTCCTTCCATACCACGACATTGCAAAAGGGAAACACACCAAACTGGGCAGCATATACAACCCCGATAATGTTCCTATGGAAAAACCCTCCAAAGAGGATATCGAGAGATGCGTAAAAATATTTAAAACCGCCGGGATAGAGGCTATTGTAAAATAGATAAGTCCCGGTAAAATTTCAATAAGATTATTGTTTTGTGAACTGCATATCCAAAATTTTCGTATTTCTAGTTCACAAATATATTTGGGTAAAGTACTGAAAAACCATAACTTTACACTGCACTGCCTAAGACATAGTTACGCAACTCATCTTTTGGAATCCGGAGTAAATTTGCGCTACATACAAGAACTTCTTGGACACAAAAG
>JAAXVX010000046.1 GCA_013335275.1 Bacteroidales bacterium | reverse complement strand
ATTTCGTCTTATTGTTACAGACGGGGTATTCTCAATGGACGGCAATGTGCCTCCTCTTGACAGGATTTATGAACTCGCCTCTAAATACAATGCAATGATTATGGTGGACGAGTCGCACTCCGCAGGGGTTGTGGGAAACACAGGAAGAGGTGCCACGGAACTATACAACCTTAAGGGTAAAATTGAGATTATAACCGGTACTCTTGGTAAAGCTTTCGGAGGAGCAATCGGAGGATTTACAACCGGTAAAAAAGAGATTATTGCCATGCTTCGCCAGAGATCAAGGCCATACCTGTTTTCTAATTCCATTCCGCCAATGGTTGCCGCATCGGGGATTGCAATGTTTGATATGATGTCAAAGACCAATGAGCTTCAGGATAAACTTCATGCCAATACAGCATATTTCACAAAGAAAATGTTAGCTGCAGGATTTGACATAAAGCCAACACAGTCGGCTATTTGCGCAGTTATGCTCTATGATGCAAAACTTTCACAGGAGTTTGCCGCAAAAATGCTGGAGGAGGGAATTTATGTTACAGGATTCTATTTCCCTGTGGTGCCAAAAGATCAGGCCCGGATCCGGGTTCAAATAAGCGCCGGTCACGAGCCTGAACATCTTGATAAAGCTGTTGCCGCCTTTATAAAAGTTGGCAAAGAGCTTGGGGTAATCAAAGGTTAGTCGTTATCAGAGTCGTGGTACCACCCGCGGTTCCAGTTCCAGTTACGCCTGTGGTTCATGTTCCAGTCGTCTTCATTGCCCCAGCACCAGTCCCATCCGCTGTGTATGCGCATGTTGGCGTCAAAGGCAAATTTCAGAGGCTCCTGAACAATAACCTTTACACTGTCCGGAATATAAAGCGCAATCGTTTTATTGGTTCCATCCCATTTGTTGGTTTTATTATATACATCGGGGTGAATTGTTAAAAGAGAATCTGTCAGCTCAAAAGCAGGCAGATTTTTTTGTGCCTTTATCATTGCCTCTCCGCTGGTGTATGCAAAAGCCTGGGTTCTCAAATTGAGGGACCTTGCCTCGTCGCTACTCTGTCTTACAATTCTCACTTTTGGAAAAGCCACGAATTTCCTGTCGGCTCCGCTTTCGTCCACCCAGAAAAGAGTCATATCCGATTCGTCTCCTTCCATCATTACCTTGGTTTGAGGCATTGCTGTTGCAGAAGCAAGTTTTATATATATAGTATCGCTTTTGCTAAGCATAGGAACATCTGAAACCTCCCTGCCCTGCTGGAAGTATGGTCTGGCAGCCTTAACCGATAGTGTTGCGGCAGCAAAACCTGAAATAATCCAAAGTATAACTATAATTAAACCCGGGCGGAATTTTGATTTTTTAAAATCAAACAGCATCTGAATACCTCCATACAGCATACCAATGAGAGGAAGAAAGAAGAATGCGAGTGCCGATATTTTAAGCCATATAGTACTGTTGATTCCAAGTTGTACATAGTCAAGAATATCCAGAGGAATAAAGCCTTTAAATATTTCTGCTCCAAGGAACATGAAGGATAGCATAAGTATTCCCGATACCGAGAATATGATAAAGAATATCGCTATTATTTTTACAATTACCCTGAAAAAATCATTTAATACGGGAGCTGAATTTCTCCCGGCACTTCTGATATTTCTTCCCATATTATTCATTCCGTTTTCTACATTTCGCTGGATATTTGACAAATCCGGTTTTTGACCGCGCATTGCATATTTCTGCTCTACAGTTTTAGCCTCCGGTATGGCAATCCATAAAATAATATAGACTATTGTTATAAACGAACCGCCAAAGAAGTGGAGATTTACGAAAGGAGGTATGAACAGATGCGGAATTGCCGAGAAGAACAGCAATACAAGGAAAATAATTCTAACGATGGCTATGTCGATATTGAAATACGAAGCCAGTCCCGAGCACACTCCGCCAATCATTTTATGATCCGGATCTCTGTAGACTCTCTTTGGAGCCGAACTCTGCTGAGCTGATGCCGAAGAGTATGATCCGGTTGCCGAATCGGCCTCCTGATCTATATCGTCCGGCCGTCCTAAAATACCAATTACCTCTTTGACAACCGGTAATGTAACCATTGCATCTTTGCCTGCTTTTTCAATAAAAAGCTCAGACATTCTCTCTTCGATGCCTTCGATTATTTCATTGCCGTTTTGTTTTGCCCTGTAATGGTCGTTCAGTTCTTCCAGATAACCTTTAAGAACCAGATATCCATCCTCTTCAATTGTGAAGGCGATGTTGCCAATACTTACTTTAACAACCTTTTTCATATTATTATAACTTATTATTTCTAATCAGATCGATTGTTTGTACAAGCTCTTTCCAGGCACTGTCCATTTCTGCAAGCAGTTCCTTTCCTTTGTCTGTAATTGAATAGTACTTTCTTGGCGGACCCTGTGGAGACTCCTCCCAGCGGTAGCTCAAGAGACCCTGGTTTTTCTGTCTGGTTAAAAGGGGATAAAGTGTGCCCTCAACCACTATCATTTTTGCATTCTTCAACTCCTCAATGAGGGAAGAAGCGTATGCGTCATTGTTGTTGAGTATGCTCAGTATGCAATACTCAAGAACACCCTTGCGCATTTGTGATTTTACATTATCTGTATTAATATCTGTCATGGCTGTTTCTATTTAATCGTTGAAAACTTCCTGAGGTTCTCTGCTGTTACCGGAATACCTCTCATTTCGCATTTTTGTGCTGCAGTATATGCAGCAGGGGCTATAATCCAGAATATGATATATGCCCAAAAACCAATACCTCCCATAAATAATGTAAGTATAAATATTATTCTCATTAAAGTAACATCCAGATTTAGGTAGAGTGCAAACCCGCTGCAAACGCCCCCGATTATTTTATTATCCGGATCTCTGAAAAGTCTTTTAGCAAGAGGTTGCGTATTTGCCTCTGCAGATGTTGTCCCGGCCGAAGTGAAGTTTTCGTCCATTGTTCCACCGTCCGGCATTCCCAATTGTGAAATGATTTTGTTTACAATTGTAATGTTCACCACATCACCCCTGCTGCCAAGAGCTTCTGTGAATAGCTCGGCGATTCTCTGTTCGAGATCGTCCATAATGTCTCCGGTTTCGAAACCGAGACCGGTTTTCTCCCTGAACCTTACCAGGTACTGATCCAGTTTTTGATAGGCATCTTCATCAATTACGAATGTTCTTCCGCCTATACCCACATTTACAACTTTTTTCATTTTAAAAATACTTAATATTGTTTAGAATTTGGTATTGCAAATATATATATAAATATTTATACCTTGTATCACATAGTAGTAAATATTTTCACAAAAAAAGCCCGTTACTTTCGTAACGAGCTGATATGTTGCTAAATAATTTTTAAATTATTTTTTTGTTTCTTGTTTTGAAGTTACCGGAGCAGCCTGCTGAGGTGTTGTTTTTGCCCCTTGTTGAGTTGTTGTCTGGGCAGGAGCCGGAGTTGTCTGAGCAGGAGCGGCTGTAGTCTGGGCAGGTGTTGTGGTTGGAAATTCCGGTTGTCCCTGAACAGGTGCAGTCTTTTCAATTCTTTCCTGAATAGAATTTTGTTTCATGGTGTTGCCAGTAGAAACAAAAGATGTTGCCAAAACGCAAAGAACAATTATTGTTATGGCCAGAGTCCATGTAGCCTTTTCAAGGAAGTCGGCTGTCTGACGAACGCCGAAAGTCTGATTGCCGGATGCGAAGTTTGCAGCGAGTCCGCCACCCTTCGAATTTTGCACTAATACTACTATTGTCAGTAAAATACTTGCAATTACAATTAGAATGGATATTGCTGTGTACATATTAATTATGTGTTGTGTTTGGTCTTTAACTCTTTAACAAGGGTCGCAAAGTAAGCACTTTTTTCCGGATATAACAAAATAAGTTTTGCATAAACATCTAATGCTCTTTTGTAAAACCCTTGACTGGTATATATTTTAGCAAGCGTTTCGGTATAAAAGCCCGAATCGTCAAAAAGTTCCGACGCATCAATTTCTGCCGGATCAAATGTTGCCGGACAATCTCTTGATGTTATCGAAGCGCGGAGGAGGGATGGTTTTTCTACAATAAACCTGTCCAGCGGCATCTCACTGTCCAGTTCAATTGTCTCAAAATCATTTCTGGAGAAATAGTCTCCACCTGCAATTATTACTTTGTGTGGCAACTCTTTCGAGTCATCTATGTCGAAAATAAATTCAAAGTCGTTTTCATCTGCAACAGAAAAACTCTCCTTATCATCTTTTCCGTGGGAATCCCTTAAATCATCAGTGAAATCATCAGTGCGATTTAATTCATCTGAAGGTTTTTCATCAATCTGCAGGTTATTATCGTCTTCTTCCCGAAAGGCAACTCCCCTCTCAAACTTAAAAACACTCTTTTTGGGAACAGCAGGAAATGCAATGTCGTAGAGCCTTCCGCGGGAATAGAGATATGCAGCGGCCTTATTAAGGTATGCATCCCTCTGTTCTTCGCCCAGCTCCGAAAGCCCTTTGAAAAGCTCGAGGTGCGCATGAGAGTACCATGGATACTTCTCAATTGTCTGTTCTATCGCAGAAAGGTCGATGTCTTTCATTTTACCAGTTTGCTACGGTTGCATTAAAAATAGACTCTGTCATCTTTTCAATTATAGAATCAATCAGACCTGCCTCAACCTGATCCAGAGTTGAAGTAGACGGATAATCTTCATATTCGGCAAAGGAGCGCTCAAAGTCCTCTTTGGGATATTTTTTGTTTGTAAACCTTATCTTGACTGTTACAGTGAGGCGGTTTATCGAAGCAATTTCATTGGCTGTAACGGCAAGGGATGTTGTTTCGTACGAAGTAATCTCGCCTTCAACAATTAGGTCCCCGTCATTTGGTTCAACCGAAAGCTTTGTGAGTTTCCTGTATTTGTCTTTGAGGGCCTCCGTAAGCTGATTGCTTAGTGCCGGATTAATCCTCATCGCTTTGTTCTCTATCTTTGCAACCATAACAGATTTCACATCCTCCTTTATTGAGGTGCCGGAAAACGTGTATGAAACCTTGCAGGAATTAATTACAAGAGCTGCAAAAAGTATAAATATTAAATTTCTCATAAATCCAAATTGAGATCCTTGATTTTCCGGTAGAGAGTACGTTCGGAGATTCCAAGCTCCGCGGCAGCAAGCTTCCGCTTTCCTCCGTGTTTCTCAAGGGCCTTTTTTATTAATTCTGCACTCACATCCTGTATTGACAGGGAAATATCCTGGTCTTCCGTTTCTGTTCCCTCTTCTGCCGAATCCTCCTCATAGTCCACAACAGCTGCGCTATCCGAAATATTCCTGTTTATCTCACGGCCGGGTGCA
The DNA here is from genome assembly GCA_013335275.1 of Bacteroidales bacterium. Classification (GTDB taxonomy): domain Bacteria; phylum Bacteroidota; class Bacteroidia; order Bacteroidales; family UBA932; genus Bact-08. The sequence continues at coordinate 3,453 of JAAXVX010000046.1, read as the reverse complement.
AAACGAGGTGTTGCAACCGGGGCTGCTTCTCCTGTGTCTTTCTTTGCAAGACCGGATTTAAGCTCTTCCACCTCGTGCCTGAGCTGGTAAAGAATTTTAAAGATTATATCTCTGTCCGAAAGATAATCCGTACCATGACCCTCTGTCTTAACCGGAAGGTATTCCGGCCCGTCCGCAGGCAGATACTTTTTAATAACCTCTGCACTAATTTCTCTGTTGTGTTCAATAACGGAAATTTGCTCCGCAAGGCTCTTAAGCTGACGGATATTGCCCGGCCACCTGTATGCCTCAAGTAATATTCTGGCCTGTTCGTTGAGCTTTATTGAAGGCATCTTGTACCTCTCGGCAAAGTCGGAGGCAAATTTTCTGAAAAGCGTATGTATGTCTTCTCTTCTATCTCTTAGTGACGGTATTGTGATTGGAACGGTATTCAGCCTGTAGTATAAGTCTTCCCGGAATTTCCCCAGCTCTATTGCTTTAAGAAGGTTTTTGTTTGTTGCGGCAACTACCCTCACATCTGTCTTTTCCACTTTTGAAGAGCCAACCTTAATGAACTCGCCTGTCTGAATAACCCTAAGCAACCTCACCTGAGTAGACAAAGGAAGTTCCGCAACTTCGTCAAGGAAAAGTGTACCTTCATTTGCAACCTCAAAATAGCCTTTTCTTGTTTCAACCGCACCTGTAAATGCCCCTTTTTCGTGCCCGAACAGTTCGGAATCTATCGTTCCTTCCGGAATTGCGCCACAGTTTACTGCAATATACTTTTTGTGTTTTCTTGGACTGTTGGAGTGGATTATCTGAGGAATAACCTCTTTTCCCACACCGCTCTCCCCGGTTATAAGAACAGAAAGATCCGTTCCGGCAACCTGAACGGCGATCTCAAGGGCCCGGTCAAGAGACGGGTTAATCCCTATGATATCGAACCTCTGTTTTAATATTCTCAAATCCATAAGTGCAAAAATAGACAAAATATAATTATCTTTGTTGATTCCGAAACGAATTTAATAACAAAACAGATCAATAATGAAAAAGAACTTTTTTAAACTTTTTTCTCTTGCTGTATTGGGTTTTGCAATGGTTTCCTGCAGTAACCCGTCTAAAATGGCAAAAGAAGCTATGCTCATCGGCGTAGATGGCAACCCAAAAGTACTGGAGGTTGTAGCTGACGAAATTACAGCATCTTACTCAATTACTTTCCCCGAGGGTTATTTTCATCCAAAAGCAATCCTGGAAGTTGTTCCTGTACTGGTATACGAAGGAGGAGAACAAGCTGCCCCTACATTTAAACTTCAGGGAGAAAAGGTTACTGACAACTTTACCGTTATCCCTGCAATGGGTGGCAAAGCCAGCAACACAATTAAATTTGCCTATGTTCCCGGAATGGAAAAATCGCGTCTTGAGCTTAGAATTTCTGTTTGGAATAAGCTTAAAAAGATCGACTTCCCGGCACCATTTAAGGTAGCCGACGGAGCTAATATTACATACAAGCTTGTACATCAGACAGGCCTTACCGCTCTTGCAACCGATAATTACAAGAAGGTTCTCACCGAAAAGAAAGAGACACAAATTCTTTATAAGATAAACAGCTCGGATGTTCATACAAAAGAGCTCAGCAAACAAGAGATTAAAGATTTCGAAAAATTCCTTGCCAACATTAAAAAAGACGAGAAGAGAGAAATCACAAATACTCAAATTGTAGCTTATGCATCTCCGGATGGTCCCGAGGCTCTCAACAACAAGCTTTCGGATAAAAGAAGTGAAAGTGCTAAAAAAGCATTTGACAAAATGACAAAAAACAATCCTGTTGACGGAACCGTAGATGTTAAAACAGTAGCCGAAGACTGGGAAGGTTTCCAGGAACTGGTTGCAGGATCTGCAATTCAGGACAAAGAACTTATTCTCCGTGTACTTTCTATGTACAGCGACCCTATCGTTCGTGAAAGGGAAATCAAAAATATGTCTAAGGTATTCAAAACCCTTTCGGACAAGATCCTTCCAGAACTTCGCAGAGCCAGGTTCATTGCCAATATCGATTACACAAACTTCAACGATCAGGAGCTTATTGAGCTTACAAAATCAAATATCGAGATAATGGATATTGAGGCTCTTCTTTATGCTGCAACTCTTGTAAACGATTTCGATTCAAAAGTTAAGATTTACACAAAAGCAGGCGAGAAATTCAATTGCGACCGTGCCTACAACAATCTTACAGCAACATATCTTGAAAACGGCAAACTTGCCGAGGCAAAAGCTTCCATTGCAAAGGTTGCCAACAAAACAAGCAAATTCTATTATAACAATGCCGGTGTAATTGCTCTTCGCGAGAAGAACTACAAACTTGCCGGCGATATGTTTGCAAAATCGGATCTGCAAGTTGCCAAACAAAACTCCGCTATTCTTGACATCCTTAACGGACGTTATAATGACGCAGTTGCAAAGCTTGCAGGAACAGGAGACTCTAACGAAGGTCTTGCATACATCCTTACAAACAAGTTAGACAAAGCGCTTCCTCTTATAACTCATGACTGCCCTCACGGAGCATATATGAGAGCAATCATTGCTGCCCGCCAGGGTAACATGAGCGAAGTTGCAAAACAACTTAAGAGAGTTTACGATAGCGAAGCTCTTAAAACCCGTTCTGAGAAAGATATCGAATTTGCAAAATTCCGCGAATAATATCTGAACCTATAATCTTAAGAGGCCGGCTAAAATGATTTTAGCCGGCTTCTTTTTTCGTCCCGTTGGAGAGCTTGTTTCCCTGGAGGTCTAACACATATGATATCAAGCAGTTACTCAGAACAAAGAGACATTATGTCTCTTTGTTCTGAGTAACTATTAGATTATTTGTGACTTAAGTTAGTAAATTCCGCCGCTCCGTCCTGAAACAGGTTGACTAAAATCGTAGCCCGCATTGGCAAATTATCTCTTCCCAGTGGAGACAAGTTAGGTGCTCCTGCGTCGCAGGTCTACGCCTTCGGCGGGAATTCCTGCTAGTTCCGCATGTTGTATGTTATAAGGCGGATCAAAACATTCTCTTATAATCTGGATTGATTGCCCGTAAATAGATTGTATTCTTTCTGCGTTTTGTATGCAAATTTCTGAATTTAAGTTAATAGTTTTGAAATCAGAATTATATGTGATAACTTTACTTACTCCAAAAAATAAAATGCTATGATTGCTTTTCTTATAATTCTTATATACTTTGCTATTGAATATTTGGCAATTCGTAATATAAAAATGGAGAGTAACTCCGATTTCCCAAAACATATTGCTACATCTTTATTTTTTATAACATGGCCATGGTGGCTCTTTTTTGTAAGTGCTACCTATAGCGGTAACAGAAGGAGAATCTTTTATTCGTCTCTTATTGGTATAATCCACAGTTTATCGCAAACAATAGTACTTATCCTTTGCTGGAATTCGGAAGTTTTTCCGCTTGGAGAAGTGCTTGCA
>JAAXVX010000045.1 GCA_013335275.1 Bacteroidales bacterium | reverse complement strand
TTGCTTGTAGCTTCCGGCTATTCAGAATCAGAACCGATTCCCTGGATTCTGAATAGCCGGAAGCTACAAGCAAGTCGAGATATTCGCGAAAAGGTTCCCGGATATATATAGGGTTTGCAGTAAAAGAGGTGTCTTTAAGATTGAGGTTATCCCAGAAATGGACCAGAAGAAATTTCCTTCTCAGGTCATTGTCAGTTATTACCGATGGGATTTCTACCCTTTTGTAATCTTTGGCGGCAACTGCTGCTTCATTCGTGATGCTCTCCGGATTGTTTTTTGTTCTCTCTTTGCATGAAAATACAATAGATACAAGCAATACAACAAAAAGAAGGCCGATAGTATTTTTAATGAAATAATTCATAAATGCATATTTAAGTGTTCAAATTTAGTAAAACTTGTTCAGGAGTTTATTGTTATTAAGTATATTTAACAAATGAGAAATTAGTTCAGGTATGAAAAAATCAGATATAGGCCTCATAGGATTGGGCGTAATGGGTGAAAACCTGGTACTCAATATGGAGAGTAAAGGCTTTAAGGTATCGGTCTATGACAGGACAAAAAAGGTAATTGATAAGTTTATTAACGGCAGGGCTGCAGGCAAAAATATCAGCGGATTCGAAACAATAGGAGAACTTGCACAATCCCTTACTGCACCAAGGAAAGTTATGATGATGGTGAGAGCAGGAGATCCTGTCGATATGATAATTGAACAGCTTATTCCGGTGCTTTCTCCCGGAGATATAATTATTGACGGCGGAAACTCAAATTATGCCGATACAGAAAGGCGGGTAAAATATGCAGAATCAAAAAACCTCCTTTATGTTGGTACCGGAGTGTCAGGCGGCGAGAAAGGTGCCCTGCAGGGGCCGTCAATTATGCCCGGCGGGTCGTTTGATGCGTGGGAACATATTAAACCGGTCTTTACAACAATAGCGGCTAAGGCCGAAGATGGAACCCCTTGCTGCGAGTGGATTGGCGGAGGCGGATCCGGTCACTATGTAAAAATGGTTCATAACGGAATAGAATACGGCGATATGCAACTCATTTCGGAAGCCTATGCTGTTATGAAAAAGATGATTAACCTTTCCAACGAAGAAATTGCAAATATCTTTGATGAGTGGAACAAAGGAAAGCTTCAGAGTTATCTTGTGGAAATTACTGCGGATATAATGCGATACAAGGATAAGGACGGAAATTTCCTTATTGATAAAATACTTGATACGGCAGGTCAGAAAGGAACCGGCAAATGGTCCGTTAACAGTGCCATGGATATGGGCATACCACTTAACCTCATTGCTGTTGCCGTGTTTGAGAGGTCTCTTTCTGCGCGTAAAGACCTCAGGACAGACGCATCAAAAATGTATCACCTTCTTGCAGATCCATTTTCCACACCGGATTTAAAGGAGATACATGACTCTCTTTATGCTTCAAAATTAATATCTTATGCTCAGGGTTTCGATTTAATGCATCAGGCTTCAATAGAATATGACTGGAATCTGAACCTTTCGTCTGTTGCAAAAATATGGAGAAACGGATGCATAATCCGCTCAGGCTTCTTAAATCGTATATCGGAAGCATTTGAAGAGAAACATGACCTCCAGTCTCTTTTACTTTCAAAATACTTCGTAAATGAGATAAATGAAGCGTTGCCAAAATGGAAATCGCTCATATCAAAAGCCGTTATTGCGGAGATTTCGCTACCGGCTTTTTCTTCGGCTATAAACTACTTCTTTTCCTTCTCTACAGATAAATCTCCGGCATCTCTCATTCAGGCTCAAAGGGATTATTTTGGAGCTCATACCTTTGAGAGAACAGACAGGCTAAGAGGTGAATTCTTTCACGAAAACTGGACAGGAGAGGGGGGAGACACTGCGTCGGGGTCATATAACGTATAAATATTTGGGAAAAAACAGATGAAAAGCAGCATAATGGTTATATTCGGTGGTTCGGGGGACCTTACAAAAAGGAAACTGATGCCATCTCTCTTCAATCTCTTTAAAAAGGGCAGACTGACAGAAGATTTTAAAATTCTGGCAGCGGGCAGAACAGAAAATAATGATGAAACATTCAGAGCGTCAATAAGCGAGAGTCTTAAATTGTTTTTGCCTCAGGAGGAGCAGAATGAAGCTCAAATCGAAAAATTTCTTGCAATCATATTCTATCATGCGATGGATCCTTCAAATATGAATGATTACGGTTCCCTGAAGGATAAATTGTGGGATATTGCCGGTAAAAAGGAGGATTACTTATACTATCTCGCTACTCCGCCGTCATTATATGAAATAATTCCGCTATGTCTCAGGAATGTGGGTCTTAATACGAAAGACAGCCGGGTAATAGTTGAGAAACCATTTGGATACGACCTGGAATCTGCAAAAAGGGTAAATTCAATTTTAAAAGAGTCATTTGAGGAGAACCAGATTTACAGAATAGACCATTTTCTGGGAAAGGAAACAGTGCAGAATATACTTGCGTTTCGCTTTGCCAATGGCATTTTTGAACCTCTCTGGAATAGAAACTATATTGACAGGGTAGAAATAACGGCAGTGGAAAATCTGGGAATAGGGGACAGGGGGCGGTTTTACGATTCCACAGGTGCTCTGAGGGATATGGTGCAAAATCACCTTATTCAGCTTTTGGCGCTTGTGGCCATGGAGCCTCCGGTTGCATTTAATGAAAGCGAATTCAGGAATGAAGTTGTAAAGGTCTACAAATCGCTTGCTCCAATAAAACCCGGGGACATTCCTTCAAGTGTTGTCAGAGGACAATATATTGCCTCTGAAAGAGACGGGGGCAGAAAGATAAAAGGATACAGAGAAGAGAAGAATGTTCATCCGGATTCACATACAGAAACATTTCTCGCGCTAAAGCTGTTTGTATCCAATTGGAGGTGGGATGGCGTTCCGTTCTATATCAGAACAGGAAAGCAAATGCCCACAAAAGTTTCTGAAATTGTTGTTTATTTCCGGCCTACCCCGCACAAACTTTTTAGCAGCAGGCAGGAATGTCCGGAACAGAATCAGCTTATAATCAGAATACAGCCAAATGAAGGTGCTGTCCTTAAATTCGACATTAAAGTTCCCGGCAGCGGATTTGATGTTAAGCAGGTTCCAATGGAGTTTACATATGACAAACTTGGAGGGCTGCCATCCGAAGACGCCTATTCCAAACTTATTGAAGACTGCATGAATGGAGAATCTGTACTTTTTACCAGAAGCGATGCCGTTGAAGCGAGCTGGGCATTTTTTGATCCGATTATTGAAATGTGGAAAAATTCGAAAAACATTCCTCTTTACGGATATCCCGCAGGCACTTGGGGGCCGCTGGAGAGCAATGCTATAATTGAAGGGGGAAAAAACTGGACAAACCCGTGTAAGAATTTAATTGACACCGATTTATACTGCGAATTGTAAATTAGAAGATATGAACCCATCAGAAAAACTCACAAGTCTTCTCATTCAGGCAATTAAAAAGAAAATAGCCACAAAGCCCAATAGCCGTTTTCTTCTTGCAATTTCCGGAGGAACAAGTCCGTTGTCTCTTTTCCGGCTGTGGACAGGAAAATACCGTAATAAAATTGACTGGAATAACATTGAACTGTTTTGGGTAGATGAACGGTGCGTTCCCCCCGAGGATTCTGAAAGTAATTTTGGAACTGCTAGAAAAATGCTTCTTGAAAATGTTCCTATGCCGGAGACACATGTACACAGAATAAAAGGAGAAGACGAACCATTTGCCGAAGCAGGGAGATATGGCAAGCTTGTCTGCGATTTCTGGAAAGATTCGGCTGGATTTGATATGGTTATACTGGGAATCGGATCCGATGGACATACCTCATCAATTTTCCCGGGTCAGAAACACTTGCTTAATACAGACAGAATATATGAAGAGTCTGTAAATCCATACTCTGGCCAGAAAAGAATAGCTCTTACTGCTAAAGGAATTTTAAATTCTGCAAATCTGTATTTTTTCATTTCCGGTCCTGAGAAAGAAAAAATTATGTCAGTAATATCTGATAATTATGGCAATCCCATGTATCCTGCAGGATATATTATGAAAGAAGCCTCTAATCCAATGATATTTTGGGAAAATACTGGTGTTGAGCCTTTTATTATTCATGGAATTATAAACAAAATGCATAATGTTCAAATTGTCAGTTCGTAATTATTAGTTGTGGCAATTGTAAAAATTTAATATTATATTTGCTTTTAAGAAATCCGAACAATGGAAAATTCCGGCGCATTAATAGTGGAAGAGATGGATGATAGCAGAAAAACACTTGCTACAATCATTGGCGTATTGCCCGGATTTGTATACCGGTGCAAAAATGACAAGGACTGGACAATGATTTTCGTTAGCAACCAGTGTCTGGATGTTACAGGATACACACCGGATGAGCTTAAATTCAATAAAGTAATTTCCTTTAACGAAGTAATAGCAGAAGAGTACCGTTCATATTTATATTCAAGATGGAAAGCATTGCTTAAGATAGACGGCATGCTTAAAGAAGAATACAAAATCGTTAGAAAGGACGGGAAAACAAGATGGGTACTTGAGCAGGGTAAGGGAGTATTTGACGAAAAAGGGAAGCTTCTTTATCTGGACGGATATATTACCGACATAACAACCAGAAAAGAGGCAGAAGAGCGCCTTGTTCAGAAAAATATAGAACTTCATATTGCCAAAGAAAGGGCCGAAGACAGCAACAAACTTAAAACTGCTTTCCTTGCCAATCTTTCCCATGAGATACGAACCCCGATGAATGCTATTCTCGGTTTTTCCGATTTGCTAAAGGAAGAAGATCTTCAGTCCGAGCAGAGAGATAATTATGTGGAAATCATTAATAACAGCGGCAATCACCTGCTTTCTCTTATTAATGACATAATTGAAATGTCTAAGATTGAAACAGGGCAGATTTCTCCAAATCTGGAAGAGGTAGATGTAAATCTTCTTATGGGTGTTGTGGAGAAAAGTCTTGCATCAACAATACCTTCCGATAAAAAACTTGAACTCAGATATATTCAGCCAAGAGTCAGGCTTACAGAAAACATAAAAACAGATCCGGTTAAATTAAGACAAATCCTTACAAACCTTATTTCTAATTCTGTTAAATTTACCGACGTTGGTTCTGTGGAATTCTGGTATGAATGCAATATGAGTGAGGGCGGGTCTATTAATTTCTATGTTAAAGATACCGGAATTGGCATAGACAGAGAAAATCACAGGGAGATATTTGAAAGGTTTCACAGAATTCTTAATGAACATACTACTAACAGAGGAGGTTCCGGTCTTGGACTTGCCATTGCAAAAGCATATGTCGAGATGATGGGCGGAAAGATTGACCTGGAGAGTGAATACGGCAAAGGTTCTTTATTCAAATTTTCTATACCGCTCATTATCTGTAAAAGATGCAGAATCCATGCAAGCGGGGATAATTTAATTAATTCAGAAGATATGACTAGTTCGATGAGAATTTTAGTGGCAGAGGACGAGGATACCAATTTCCTTTACCTGTCTGCACTGCTCTCTAAATTTAACCATATAATATTCAGGGCCGGTAATGGTAAAGAAGCGGTAGATTTAGTAAGGGATGATGATACTATCGATCTGGTATTAATGGACATCAAAATGCCGATTCTTAACGGGTTCGATGCTCTCAAGCAGATTAAAAAGATAAGGCCTTGTCTTCCTGTTATAGCTCAGACTGCATACGCCCTTTCTGATGATGAACAAAGTATCAGAGCTGCAGGATTCGACGGATATATTGCAAAGCCTATTATGAAACAGCAGCTGATGGATGCAATAAACTCCATCTGTAAATTATAACCCGTTACTTTGTTTATATACTGTTTACTTCAATTGCATTCTTCATAGCCAGATATCCCATTTCGAAAATCACATCAACTTTTTTCAGGTCAAAGGTCTTAAATTGCATTGCATTTTCTACTTCTACAAGAATATCACACATCTTTTTATCCTCAACTGTATTTGCCCGAAACATAAAATGGTACGTTCGCTCTGCTATTCCAACTATGTTTTTTGAATACCTCTCTGCAGTCATTGGACTTGCATTAATGCCTATAACTTTATCACATTTCTCCCGAATTACCGAAACAGGAAAATTTTTGAATATTCCTCCGTCCACATAATGTATACCGTCAATTTCTATCGGGTTAAAAATTACCGGAACGCATGCTGATGCTACAATTTTTTTATGCAGGTCACCAGAAGAGAAGGTAACGCTTCTGCCATTATCTAAATCTGTTGCTACTACAAAAATTGGAATTGGCAGTTCTTCAAAAGTTTTGTACTTAATATTTTCCTTAAGAAATTTAGAAAAACCGGATGTGCCAAAGAGTCCGTTTTTTGGTATGTTAAACTCGACGAAATTATTAAAATCCTTTGCTTTGAAAAGAGAACAAATCTCATTTGGAGAGTGTCCGGCTGAATATAATGCAGCCACTATTGCTCCTGCGCTGGTTCCTGAAATAACATCAGGTCTCATTCCGTTCTCTTCCATTGCTTTTAGCGCACCGGCATGGGCAAAACCCTTTACTCCTCCGCCTGAAAGAGCAAGTCCAAGTTTGAATTTATTCCCCATAACAATTAGTTTAAAGTAAAATAAAAAACAGACCCTTTTCCTATTTCAGATTCAGCCCAGATTTGTCCTTTATGCTTGTCAATAATTCTTTTTACGGTAGAAAGACCCACTCCTGTACCCGAAAATTCACTTCCGGAGTGATAGCGGACGAATGGTTGAAAAAGCTTATCTGCATTTGCAGCATCAAATCCCACACCATTGTCTTTTATAAAATATAGTGTTGAACCAAAGTATTCTTTTTGTCCGAAAACAACCATCGGGTTTTCGTTTTTAGAACTGTATTTCAGAGCGTTTCCCAGCAAATTGTCGAGAACTACATGAACCATTTTCTGGTCCGCCTTAGTGTGCATGCCGGGTTCTATCTCAATTTTAAACCTGTTCCCCGGATATCTTAGCAATAAACTCTCAGCAAGCTCGTTTGCCATTGAACTTAAATCAATATCTTCCTCTTTGATATCAACTTTACCCGACTGGGCAAATGCAAGCAAATCTTTTACGAGTTGCGTCATTTCATTTGCAGAGTCAAGTATATGCTTTACATACGTTCTTTCCTCCTTACCAATTTCACTATCGGGTTTGTCCAGAATAATACTCGCAAAACCAATAATTACCGAGAGTGGGGATTTAAGGTCGTGAGAGACTGTCCTTGAAAAGGATTCTAAATCGCTATTCGCCTGTATCAGATCTTCATTTGATTTTTCCAGCTGGGATTTTGTAGAAGCAAGTTCGTCATTCCTCTGCATAGCTGTTTCATAAACAGAGAGAAGCAAATCAAGTATTTGCTTTTTACCGGATGTAATATGAAACATGTCACCTCTGAACTTAAGGTCCAATCCTCCGGAAGAACTCTCAGAAGAAGAGATAAACTGATTGCTAAGGAGATTGTCTATTCTTTGAAGCAGATATTTTTCGTCGTATGGTTTTGATATAAAGTTGTTGGCTCCTGCCTGCAATCCTTTAATTATATCCTGGGAATCCTGAAGAGAAGTCAAAAGAATAACAGGAATATCGGCCAGATATGGGACGGATTTAAATGCTTTGCAGAATTCGTAACCATCCATGCCAGGCATTACAACATCACTTATAAGAAGCCCGGGAGGGTAGGATTTTGCGAATTGAAATGCTTCTTCTGCATTTGGAAACAGATTGTAATTGAGATTGTTTTTTACAAAAAAATGCTCCAGCCTTTTAGCCTGAACAAGGGAATCTTCAACAGCTAAAATATATCTGTCTCCCAAAATAGATTTTACACTTTCCGCCATAAATTATACAAAAAGATTATTTAATTGATTAACTATTCCTTCCGGTGATAAAACACTGCATACTGCTCCAAGTTTGACTGCTTCACCGGGCATTCCATAAACAAGGGAACTCTCTTCGTCCTGAGCAAATGTATATGCTCCGGAATCCTTTAGCCTTTTAAGTTCTCTTGCCCCGTCTTTTCCCATGCCTGATAAAAGGACGGCAATTACATTTTTCTTATAGACATCCGCAAGACTGGAAAAAAGGGCATCAATGGATGGACGGTTCAGAGAAAAGGTTTTTTCTGATGTAAGGAGAATATTCCCTTCGGTGTCAACCTTCATATGTTTGTTTCCGGGAGGGACATAAACATTGCCGGGACCTATTTTCTCGCCCTGAACTGCAATTTTTACTTTAATTGTAGAAAAACTGTTTAGCCATGTAGCAAAACCATCGGCAAAATTCGGGTCTATATGCTGAACCAAAAGTATTGGAAGTGGAAATGCCGGATTAATTTTAGACAAAATAGTTCTTAATCCCTCGGGACCTCCTGCAGATGCTCCAATTGCAAGTACTTTTGCGTTTTTGTCAAAAGAGGATAAATTTGTTGAAGCACTGACTGAGCCTTCGGATGTTGAATTAGCCTGAACAGTGGAGTTGGTGTGAGAAAAGTTGCGCTTTACAACTTTTATCTCAGACATGAGTTTTAAAGTGTTTTTATATTTTTGAGCGTACTTTAAAAAATCCGGATGACCAGGGCCGTATGGCTTGGGTAAAATTGTAACTGCACCGGCTTCCAGTTCCTGAATTGCCATTTCTATTTCCATATCCCGGTAAATGCTGCTGACAATCACTACCGGAACAGGATAGTGGCTCATAATGTATCTTGTTGCCTCTATTCCGTCCATTATTGGCATGTTGATATC